>JBJKRK010000063.1:0-20763 GCA_046704705.1 Candidatus Limnocylindrales bacterium
ATCCCCAGCTTCGCCTACTTCCAGCTGTGCAGCCCGACTGACTCGGACTGCGTGGCGGCCAACACCCCGTACGGGGCCTACATCGACGGCAGCAACTCGATCTGCGACAGCGGTAACGGCGCAACCTCCTGTCTCGTCGGCAAGTTCGTCAAGATCCTTGCCACGGGTACCGTCGGTCCGGGCGTGGGCGGCGGAACGGGCAACAACAAGACGCTCGGCGTCCAACTGATCAAGTGATCTGACGGCCGACGGGCCGCCTCGATCCGGAGCACCGAGCCGGCGGAACCCGCCGGCTCGTTCCGTGCCCGGCTCCGACCGGCGATGATGTCTGGCCGGCCGCAGGCCCGACCGGCCTGCCGGGTCGTGGAGTCGGGCGCGCGCTCCGGGCGGGCTCATTCGCTTATTGCGACCAGTTGCAACTTCCGCCAGTTGCATCTAGGATGGGCGTGTTGGCGTCCCACCCGGATGGAGGCGGCAGGGGTTGTTCGAGCGCGCGTCCCGGATCCTGAAGAGCTCGAGCGATGTGCGGCGGCGGGTGCTGCGCGTCTACGGGATCCTCGCGATCTTCAACGTGGGGGTCTGGGTCCTGACGCTCCTCGCGGCACGGAGCTACCCGTTCCTGCTGCCGGCGGGCGTGCTCGCGTACACGTTCGGCCTGCGCCACGCGGTCGACGCCGACCACATCGCGGCGATCGACAACTCGACGCGCAAGCTGCTCCAGCAGGGTCACCGGCCGGTGGGCGTCGGCTTCTTCTTCTCGCTGGGCCACTCGACGATCGTGGTGCTGCTCACCCTCCTGATCGCGATCTCGAGCGCGGTGGTCGATCAGATGCCGGAGCTACGCTCGATCGGCAGCGTGGTGGGCACCAGCGTCTCGGCGCTCTTCCTGCTCCTGATCGGCCTGGTGAACCTCATCGTCTTCCTCGACATCTACGGGATGTTCCGCGGGATCTCGCGCGGCGGGGAGTACGACGAGCAGTCGCTGGAGGACTTCCTCGACCAGCGCGGGCTGCTGGCACGCTTCTTCAAGCCGGCGTTTCGCCTGATCCAGCGCAGCTGGCACCTGTACCCGCTCGGTGTTCTGTTCGGGCTCGGGTTCGACACCGCGACCGAAGTGGCGGTCCTCGGGCTCGCGGCGACGTCCGGAGCCGGACACGTGCCGGTCGCGCTGATCCTGCTGCTTCCCGCCCTGTTCGCGGCCGGCATGTCGCTGGTGGACACGACCGACGGCGTGATGATGCTGGGCGCCTACGGCTGGGCGTTCGTGAAGCCGATCCGGAAGCTCTACTACAACCTCACCATCACGCTGATCTCCGTGATCATCGCCTTCGTGATCGGCGGGATCGAGGCGCTCGCGGTGATCGGATCGGAACTGCATCTGCAGGGCGGCATCTGGACCGCGGCCTCGAACCTGAACTTCGGGACGCTCGGCATCGGGATCGTGGGGACGCTCGTGGTCGTCTGGCTGGGCTCGACCCTTGTGTACCGCTGGAAGGGCTACGACCGGCTTCCCGTGCGTCACCGCGGTCTGGAGGGCGATCAGGCCGCCTGAGCCAGGCCCTCCGGGCGCGCACGCATCGCGCATCGCGCCGGGAGGCGCACCAGCACCGATCGCCCCCGCCCGACGCCATCCCGTAGACACGGGCTCGTTCCGGCGCGCACCACCACGCCCTGTCCGGCTGCGCCTGCCTTGCCGGCACGCACCGTGCGAGGTCGCACCCTTCCGACCGTGCCCTTCGGCCCATGGGCCGGATGGCCCTATAGGCAGGAGGCAGAAGACCTGCCCTGGCCATGTCCCAATCCCTGCCAAATACCCGCGATTGCGCCCGGCTTTGAAGTCCATTCGGGGCAAGAGATCGGGCATTCCGGCGCCCCATGATGACGACGTCTGGTGGACGCCCGGTCACAAGGCCGGGGCGCGGCAACAAAGCCGGTGTCGTCCCGCTGACGCGACTGGTGTTCGCGCCGGCCCCTCCACCGGGACGCGGACGGCCAAGGGAGATGGGAGCTACATCGTGGCAAGTCAAGCGGTGATGCAGCCTGAAGAGCTGCACGAGCCCGCATTCGCGCGGTTCCTGTTCGCCGATGGGCGTGCGGCCTGGCTCTGGCTGATCGTGCGCCTGTACCTCGGATACGAGTGGCTGAGCGCGGGGCTGGAGAAGCTGAGCGGCAACACCTGGGTGGGTGACAAGGCGGGCACCGCCCTCATCGGTTTCGCGCAGGGCGGCATCGCCAAGTCGACCGGCGCACATGCCGCGGTGCAGGGCTGGTACGCCAGCTTCCTCAAGGATCTCGTGATCCCCAACGCGGCGCTCTTCAGCTACATGGTCACGTTCGGCGAGATCCTCGTCGGCGTCGGGCTGATCGTCGGCGGGCTCACCGGGATCGCTGCCTTCTTCGGCATCGTGATGAACGCGAACTACCTCCTGGCGGGCTCGGTCAGCACGAACCCGATCCTCGCCTTCCTCGCCATCTTCGTCGTCCTGGCCTGGCGCAACGCCGGCTGGATCGGCCTGGACCGCTGGCTGCTGCCGGCGATCGGCACGCCCTGGCAGCCGGGCGCCGTGTTCCAGCACGGGCGGGTCGGGGCCGAGAAGGAGTACGAACCCGCGATCCGCTGACCTGCGGGCGGGATACGAGAGGCGCCCGAGGAGCGTCTTCACCCCCCACCGTCCAGCAGCTCACTCGAGCCGGGGCACGACACCAGGTGCCCCGGCTCACTCGTTCCTGTGACCGGCCGTGCGGCGCGTCTGACCGGCCGTCACGGCGCGTCTGACCGGCCGTCACGGCACGTCTGACCGGCCGTCACGGCACGTCTGACCGGCCGTGCGGCGCGTCTGATCGCCCGTTGTGGCGCGGGCGCCTGCCTGCCGGCACCGCGGGGTGCGGCGCCCAGGGCGGCGTGTCCGGCACCCGCTCGCCGCTCGCATGACAATGCGAGCACCACACACATGGAGGCGGGCATGACGACTGCACGCAGGCACGCATGACGCTGCTCACGCAGGCGCGCCGGCACGAACTGGTGCTGCTGGGCCTGGTCGGGATCGTCGCGGGAATCATGAGCGGGCTGCTGGGCGTGGGAGGCGGCCTGATCCTGGTGCCGGGCATGGTGTTCGTGGCCGGGATCCCCCAGCATGACGCCCACGCCACATCCCTGGCGGCAATCGTGCCGACCGCGCTGGCGGGGGCGCTGATCTTTGGCAACGCGGGCAGCGTCGACGTGCCGACCGGCGTGCTCCTCGCGATCGGCAGCCTCACCGGCGTGCGCATCGGCGCCCGCTTCATGCAGCAGCTCGACGCGAACCGCCTGCGCCGCCTCCTGGGGGCGTTCATCCTCCTCGTCGCGTTCACGATGGTGGTGCGATGAGCCCGCTGTCTGGCGCCGAGTTCGTCCTGATCGGGCTGGCCGCCGGCACGATCGCCGGCCTGTTCGGGATCGGGGGCGGCGCGCTCCTGGTCCCCGCGATGGTGCTGCTCCTCGGGTTCCAGCAGCACCTCGCCCAGGGCACGTCGCTGTTCGTGATCATCCCCACGGCCGCGCTCGGCGCGTACACGCACTACCGGCACGGGCTCACCCGCGTCCGTGCCGCGGCGGCGCTCGCGGTCGGCGGCATCGTCGGGGCATTCATCGGAGGCCACGGCGCGCTCGCGCTCGACACGCATACGCTGCGCACGGTTTTCGTGCTCTACCTCATCTTCACCGGCATCCGCATGAGCCTCCCGGCCGGGACATCCTTCAGCAGCATCGCGCGGCGGGTGGTCTCCAGCCTGCACGCCGGTACCTGAGGGAAGCCACGGCTCGGACCGTCGTCCCTGTCGCCCACCCGGACGAACAGGTTATGGCGTTCAGGCTGCCTCGCACCGAGAATCTGGTGCGTCGCGAGGCACGCAGGCCACGTCTACCGGGGCATCGGGTCCCGGGAACGGGGGGTGCGTTCGTGGCACCGCGCTGCCGGCCGGTCCGATCGGCGGCAGACGCGCCGCAGCAAACGAGACGGCGGTGCGCCCACGAGAGGGGTGCGGCGAGCAGAGGACAGGTCTGTCAGATCGATCGAGTGAGTGTGAACACGTCTTCTCCCCAGCCCTGCCAGCGGTGCGGCTATCGGCCCCCGGCACCCGCACGGGTGTGTCGGCGCTGCGGCCTGCCGTACGGTGCGCCGCCGCCCGAGGTCGACGACGACGGCGAGTTCATCGAGTGCCCGATCTGCTACGTGGTGTCCGATCGGCACGGCCTGTTCGAGCCGTACGAGTTTGCCGGAAGCCGCCAGACGTACGAGCGCCATGTGCTGGGCCACGAGCTGCACCCCGTCGGCGACGACGACTTCCTGGAGAGCCTGCGCGAGGGAGACGAGATCCGCATCGGCAGCTGGCGGGCGCCGTTCGATCTGACGCGACGGTACCTGGTGACGGGACAGTTCGACGGAGGTCGGCAGCGGCAGTACCAGCACAACGCGCTCGTCCTGGCCATGGCCAGTCTCGCCCGCAGCGAGGAGCGACCGGAGCCGCCGAAGCGGTCGTTCCTCTCGCGTTTCACGAGGGGCGATCAGGAGGCGGTCGCCTCGGCGAGACGTGCCGTCGCCGAAGTGATGGAACGGTATGCGGCGGGATCACGTGGCGCGGCCCATGCCATGACGATGCGCCCATAGCGATGCGGGTCGCGACGATCCGCCTGTAGCCCGACCGCGACTTCCTCGCCGTCGCCGGCGACGCGCCGGGAGCGCCGGCGTGCGCGGGACTCAGCCTCCCAGCAGCCGCTCGAGCAGCGCGAACCCCTCGGGCGTCCCCTGCCAGTGGTGTCGCAGCTGCTCCCGGCCCAGCCGTCTGCCGGCCCAGCGCAGCACCAGCGCGGTGACGACGAGATCATCCAGCGGCCCGATGACGGGGATGAACTCCGGGATCAGGTCGATCGGGCTGACGATCCAGAGCAGGAGCGCGACGAGCGCGACCTTCACGGCGCGCGGCGTCTGGGGGTCGCCGAGCAGCGAGCGGACGAGCCGCGCCAGGTCCGGGATGAGGTGCGCCGCCGGTGCGGCGAGTTCCCGGGTGGGGCGATTCAGCCACAGCGCGCCGATGAGGAGGATCCACAGGACGAGCAACGCGCCGACGAGCAGCGCGAGCGGCGCGATCCAGGCCGTCACGGGGCTTCTTCCGCGCGCCGGTGGGTCACAGCTCGAACCGGGTCCCCACGGCGTTCGGGACGAATCCCGCCGGGAAGGTGCGCCCGAGCGCATGCTGGGCCCGCCAGCCCGTGCAGTGCGCCGGGATCACGTATGTGGGCTGCAGCGCCGAGAGATCGGCGCAGACGCGTTCGATGAGCGGCTCGAAGATCGGGCCCGAGAGGTGGAACCCGCCGATCACGGCGTACAGGCGGGTCACGCCCGTGAGCCGCTGCGCGTAGCGGGTGATGTTGACGATCCCCGCATGGCCGCACCCGGTGATGACCACGAGGCCCCGATCCCGAACGTGAACGACGATCGCCTGGTCGTCGAGCACGAGAGGGTCGGGCTGCCAGCGCCCATCGCGCCAGGCCTCCTGGATCGGGAAGCCCGGCTCGTAGCCGGTCGTCCGGTCCACCTCGCCCGTGACGAGCACCCCTCCCCCGAAGAGGAAGCTCGGCTGACGATCCTCGATGATGGTGAACCCGGCACCCTCGAGCGCCCCGCGGCTGGTGGTCGGCAGCTCGGCGGGGGCCTCGCCCGAACGGAGCACCCGCCTCCGGTTCCAGAAGTCGGGGTGGATGAGCACCGGCAGGTTCGCCCGGCCGAGGCGCCGGATCAGGCCGTCGAGACCGGCCGTGTGATCGTAGTGGCCGTGGCTGCAGACGATCGCCTCCAGATCGCGCGGATCGACCTCCAGGCGGCGCATGTTCTCGACCATGCCGTTCGGCGTCACGCCGCAGTCGAAGAGCAGGCGATGCTGCCGCTCGCCGCGGCGGATGGTCAGCAGGAGCGAGAAGCCATGCTCGGCAAGAAGTGCGTCGGGGCCGCTCCCGCCCTGCATCGTCGCGGTCGACAGACCACCCTGGTCGGGACGGACACGCGTCCGTCGCGCAGGCCCCTGGTCGCGCATCGTGTTGTCCGCGACGTTGTCGATCAGGGTGGTGATGGTCAACGCGTCGACCGGCTCGAGGGGGATGCGCGCGCGGGGGCGAAGGACTGACTCGCTGACGCCCGAGGCTGGGTCGCTTGCGCCCGGGACCGAAGGACGCGCACCTGGGGCCGGATGACGCGCACCTGGGTCGCTTGCGCCCGGGACCGAATGGCGCGCACCTGGCACCGGATGCCTCGCACCGGGGTCCGGATCGACGGCTGCGTCGGCCGGCGCGGACCGGATCGTTCGGGGGGACGCGGGCACCGGGCACCTCCTGTCCGAACGCGCCAGGTTCGCTCGCCGGCCTGGCAGCGCGTTGACGTCCATCGTAGCCGTGCCGGCACCACCGGCGCCGTGGTCGACTGACCCGAACGGTCGACTGACCCGAACGGACGAGCCGATGCAGTACTTCTCCGTCACTCGGGCGAGACGCTGCAGCGACTACGCTCGCGGCATGTCCAGGGTCCGTGAAGCCGCCGCCCTGCTCCCCGTCGTCCTGCTCGCGACCGCGGCCGCGGCCGCTTTCCAGTTGAAGGCCGACCAGGCTGTGACCATCAGCCTGATGGTCGGCGCCGCTGCCGCCCTCCTCGGCGCCGCAGTGGCGCTGCTCGCGCTCCGCGGAACGATCCACGTACTCGAGACGAGCATGGCGAGCGTCGCGGCGGGATCCACCGAGGGAACGGGCGATCCGCGCCGCTTCGGCGTGCTCGCGCCGCTCGGGCGCCAGCTCGACGGCATCGTGAGTGCGCTCCGCACGGCCCAGGAGGCGGCGACCACCGACCGCCTGACCCACGTCGCGAACCGGCCGACGCTCCTGGCGCAGCTGTTCGCGGAGGTGGAACGCATCGCCCGGTACGGCCGTCCACTCTCCATCGCATTCATCGATCTCGACCACTTCAAGGCCATCAACGACACCTACGGTCATGAGGTGGGTGACGTCGTCCTGCGCGGCGTGGCGGACGTGTTTCGTTCCAACACTCGCCAGGCCGACTTCGTCGGACGGTACGGCGGCGAGGAGTTCGTCATCGTCCTGCCCGAAACCACGGTCGACGAAGCAGCCCAGGTCGCCGAGAAGCTCCGCCTGCTCGTGCTGAAGCAGCGCTTCAGCGCGGGTGAGGCGACGAACCTCGCCGTGTCGGTGTCCATCGGCGTGGCGGGCGGCCAGGCGCAGCATGTCCGGGTCGACCAGCTGCTGCGTGACGCGGATGCCGCGATGTACTCCGCGAAATCGCTCGGACGCAACCAGACCTTCGTGTTCGCCGAGGTCGACGAGGACAGCGCGCGCATCCCGCGGGCACCCATCTCGCCGGCCGGGCGCGCCCGCGCTGCAGAAGTCGGCGATCTGGCACGCCAGGCGGCAGAGGCGGCGCTCGCCGCGGTCGTCGAGCCGCTCCCCCACTACCGGGGCAAACCGTCGTCGCTCATTGCCGCGATCGCCGTGCGGGTCGCCCGGGCGCTGGACCTTCCGGAGCAGGAAGTGGAGCGGATCCGCGTCGCGGCGCTCCTCCACGACATCGGCAAGGTGGCGGTTCCCGAACAGATCCTGGAGAAGCCCGGGCCACTGACCGCCGATGAGTGGCAGTCCGTTGTGCAGCATCCCCGCATCGGCCAGGTGATCATCGACCAGGTGGCGGCCGTGAAGGACGCGGGCGCGATCATCCTGCACCACCACGAGCGCTTCTCCGGACACGGCTACCCGTATGGGCTCCGCGGTGCCGACATCCCGCTCGGCGCGCGCATCGTCGCCATCGCCGACGCGTACGACGCGATGGTGAAGGACCGTCCCTACCGGCATGCCATCAGCCACGACGAGGCGGTGGCTGAGCTGCGACGACACGCGCTCACGCAGTTCGATCCCGAGCTGGTGACCGTCTTCTGCGACCTCTTCGCCGCAGCCCCGCCGCAGCCCGATCCCGAGCTCCTCATTGCCGTGCCGGCGCTGTTCGTTCCGCATCCCGTTCGCGGCGAGGGCGAGCGCGGCGCGACCGCGTGAGGCGAAGGAACACGGGCCACTCCGCGGGATCCGGGCTGATGCTGCAGTTGCTGCGCCGTCTCACGCGCCAGGAGATCGATCAAGACGGCCAGCCAGATCCGTCGCGGCCGGATGCTGCGCCTGCGCTCCCATCCACCGAGATCGAGTTTGCCGCGTACGCGGAGGACTGCCGGATCTTCGGTTTCATCCGTCTCGAGACCGAGCGTCTTTCCGACGCCTTGAACGAACGCGACGAGTACCAGCTCCACGACGTCATGGTGGTCGCGCTCGCCGACGGGCGGGCCACGGAGGTCCGTGAGCTCGCCGTTCACCGCGACGAGGTCATGGCCGTGCGGGCTGCAGGGCCGCGCGGGAACGCGGGCCGCCGGAGCCGTCGACGTCCGTCCCCGGTGACGATCCGCACTGGCCCCTACACGATCCACGGCTATGTGCACGCGCCGCCGGGTGCCGATCCGGTCCAGCAGCTCCGGCGCAGGAAGGCCATGGTGCCCCTCACCGAAGCCTGGATCGAGTACGTGTCGGGCGGCCAGTCGCACCAGGGGCGCGCTGGGACACTGATCATCAACCGCGAGCTGATCGACTGGGTCGCGCGCTCGCGGGACGAGGAGGTCCGCATGCCCGACCTTCCCGCCGAAACAGCCCCGGACCCGCTGGCCAAGGACCTGACAGGCTACATCCTGAGCGGCCGCGCCTGAGCGGCCGCGCCTGAGCGGCCGTGTCTGAGCGGCCGTGTCTGAGCGGCCGCGCCTGAGCGGCCGTGTGTGAGCGGCCGTGTCTGAGCGGCCGTGTCTGCGCGGCGCCGCTGCATCGAGGACTGATCCCCGACGGCCCCGCTTCCGTGCCCGTCCACGGGTTCCGGCGCTCAGGTCGCGGCGCTCTCGATGCCCGACCGGTCCTGGATCTCCCAGGCGTGGTCGAGTGCATGCCAGGCCGCGCGGCGCACGAAGTAGCGCGGCGACCAGAGCGACCGGGTGCGGCTGGGATGGGCGAGTGGCAGACCGCGCGCCCGTGCTCGAACCGCCTCGCCGACGGACGTTCGCAGCATGGCCTGCCGTTCCGTTCCACCCGCGCCACCTGACGGCGGCAGTCTCGCGCCGAGCCGGCTCAGGTACGCGACCTCCGCGTCGACGACGTGGTTCACGATCTCGGAGAGGTCCCGCCCGCCACCGCGCGGGCCGGTGCGCAGCGCGATCCCCTCCGCGGCGCCGGCGGCAGCCGCGAGCGCGGCCCATGCCGCCTCCAGGCACGCCAGCTGGCGTTCCACCTCCGCGCCGTCGAGCGAGCGGTCGTCGGCGCTCGGGGCGACCGAGGGCGCGCCGAAATCGGTGGTGGCGTCCCCGCGCAGGCGTTCGACGACCTCGAGGCCAGACAGGTCCGGTGGCAACGCGAGCCCGGCCGCCGTGCCGCCCAGCGCCTCGCGGTAGCGCGGGCCGTACTCGAGGAGCGCGGCGAGTGCGGCCTCCTCGCGACGCCCGGATCGGCACCAGCCGGGCCACTCGACGGCGGCGGCGAACGTTCGCTTCGTCCCGGCTTCCAGGTAGACGGCGATGCCCACGTGTGGAACCTCGCGGCTGGCGACGGCGTCACGTCGTGCCGTCGTGGCATGGCGATGGCGCGACGCGGCTCCGACGTGTCGTCGTATCGTCGCGACGCGCGCCATCCTGAGCGGACGATACCCGGGAACCGCGTCGCCGTCCGCGCGGGGCTCGCCGGACTCGCGGCGGCCCGAGCCGCCTGGTATACTGACTGACCGGTCAGTCAGTGCGAGCCATCAGTCGGTACGGGAGATCGGTACGGGAGATTCGGCGTGACCCCCGCCCGCGGCGACGAACGCAGCAATCAGATCCTCGATGCCGCCTCGCGGGTGTTTGCCCGGCTGGGATTGACGGCGGCACGGATGGACGACGTCGCGGCGGAATCCGGGTTGAGCAAAGGCGCCCTGTACCTGTACTTCCGCAGCAAGGAGCAGCTGATCGATGCGCTGGTCGGGCGGCTCGTCGACGTCGAGACCAGACGCCTGGCGGGCATCCGGTCGGGCGAGGGGGCCGTTTCCGAGCGCCTGGAACGATTCGTGGACAGCTACACGTCGGAGATCATCCGGCTCGCGCCGCTCTCCCCGGTGATCATCGAGGTGTACGCGCGGGCGGCCCGGCACGACACGGTGCGCCAGTCGCTCCAACGCTATCTGGCGGGCTTCCGCCAGGAGCTCGGTGCCCTGATCGGCGAGGGCGTCGAGACCGGCGAGTTCCAGCCGGTCGATCACGACGCGATCGCCGTGGCGCTCACCGGACAGCTCGAAGGGCTGGCGCTCCTGTGGCTGATCGACCGCGACCACGTGCCGCTCGCCGAGATCGCCCGGCAGAGTCTCCGCGTGTTGCTCGCTGGCCTCCGCGCCCCGGGTCGGCCGGCTGGAGCGGCCGCATGAGCGGCCAGCCCGTCGCAATCACGACCGGCCAGCCCGTCGCAACCACGACCGGCCATCCCGTCGGGGCGCCGCTGGCGCTGCGCGTCGAAGGGCTCGTGAAGGACTACGGGCGGGTCCACGCCGTGCGCGGGATCGACCTCGACGTCCGTCGGGGAGAGGTGTTCGGGTTCCTCGGGCCCAACGGCGCCGGCAAGACGACCACGATCCGCTGCCTCCTCGACCTGCTGCGGCCGACTTCCGGCAGGATCGAGGTGCTCGGGCTCGATCCGCAGCACGCCGGGGTCGCGATCCGCGCCCGTGTCGTGTATGTGCCGGGCGAGCTGCGCCTCCCCGAGCGACTCACGGCAGCGGACCTGGTGGCCAGCATCGGGCGTCTCCGCGGAGGCTTCGACCCGGCACGCCGCGACGAGCTCGCGGAGCGGCTGGGGCTCGACCTCGACCGGCGCATGCGCGACCTCTCCAGTGGCAACCGGCGCAAGGTCGCGCTCCTGCTCGCGTTCCTCCCGGACGCAGAGCTGCTCATCCTGGACGAGCCGACCAACGGGCTCGATCCGCTCATGCAGCACGAGTTCCTCCGCCTTGTTGACGAGGCGCGCCAGGCGGGCCGAACCGTCTTCCTCTCGTCCCATCTCCTGAGCGAGGTCCAGCGGGCGGCCGATCGCGTCGCAGTCCTGCGCGCGGGCAAGCTCGTCGCTCTCGGCACGGTGGACGAGTTGCGCGGCCGCGCGCGCCAGCGCGTCGAAGTCTGGTTCTCCGACGATCCACCGGCCGAGGCGCTTGCCTCGTTGCCCGGCATCGAAGAGGTGCAGATCGACGACCACCGCTTCTCTGCCGTGCTGACCGGCCCCGTCGGCCCGCTGCTCGAGCTCCTCGCCCGGCACCGAGTCGCAAGCCTGCTCGTCGAGGAGCCGGATCTCGACGAGGCGTTCCTCGACCTGTACGGGGAGGCGTCGTGAACAGCCGTCGGCTCGAACTCGTCCTCATCCCGCTGCGCGCAATGCGTCGGGCCAGCACCGTGTGGGGCATCGCGTTCGCCCTGTTCATCGGCGCCACCGTCGCCTTCTGGCCCGCGTTCAAGGGCTCGTCCGCGGTCAGCCAGGCGTTCGACCAGATGCCAAGCGCGCTCGTGCAGGCCCTCGGCATGCAGGACATCGGCACACCCGCCGGATTCCTCCGCGCGAACCTGTACGAGGTGCTGGTCCCGCTGCTGCTGATCGTCGCCGCGGTGGCCCTGGCGAGCGGGCAGTCGGCGGCCGAGGAAGATGCCGGGCGCCTCGAGCTCCTGCTTGCTCAGCCGGTTTCGCGCGCCTGGGTGTGGGCCGGACGGGTCATCGCGCTGGTGGCCGCCGTGGCGATCGTGGCGGTCGTCATGCTGGTGGCGCAGCTCGCGCTGGACGCGGCAATCGGCCTGCGGATCTCCGCCTCGAACGTGGCGGCGACGGTGCTCTTGTGCTCGCTGCTCGCGTTGCTCCACGGCTGCCTGGCGTTCTCCGTCGCCGGGTTTCTGCCACGCTCGTCGCTGGCGCTGGGCCTGGCGATCGCCGTCGGCGTCGCCGGCTATCTCGTGGTGGCGCTCTTCCCGTTGAGCGCCCCCCTGGCGGCCTGGAGGCACATCTCTCCGTGGGACTGGGCGCTCGGCGGCGACCCCCTCGTGCAGAGCACTGCCGCGTGGCGCTACGTCGCACTCGCCGTGCCCGCCGCTCTCCTCGCGGTGGCCGGGGGCATCGGGTTCTGCCGGCGCGACGTCCGGTCAGCCTGACTGGGCGCTTGACGACGCGCGGGCGCCCTCATCCAGCGGCGCGCTCGACCCGTCGTTCGGTGGCACTGCCTCACGGAAGAGCGGCAGGCTCGCGGCCAGGGCCGTGAAATCCCGTCGTGCGACGGCGAGGACGCTCACATCACCGAGCGCGCGGACGGTCGCCGTGCGCCTGGTCGCGCGGAGCAGCGCGATCTCCCCGAAGTAGCGGCCCGGGCCCAGATGGGCGAGCAATGTCTCGGTCCCGTCCGCCTCCTCGCGGATGACCTCCACCTCGCCTTCCGTGATGACGTAGAAGCGGCCCCCCGGCTCTCCCTGACGGACGATGACCTCGCCGGCCGCGTAGCGCATCGGCAGCACGGCGCTCGACCCGGTGATGCGGACTTCGGTCACGTCGCGCGGGAAGGCGGCGGTGGAGAGCCAGTCGAACAACAGCGTGGTGCGCCGGTACCACGAGGGGATGCGCACGAGGAACCCCCAGCGCCAGAGGAGCGATGCGCGCAGGCCCGTGAAGCGCTTGCCATTGACGTCGGCGAGCCCGTAGGTGCGCGAAAGGGCGGCGAGCTGGGGATGCTGACTGTCGCAGGGGCTGGGGGACGTGCCGCGGATCTCGGCGAGGATGTTCCCGGCCACGGATCGCCCCTCGGCTCCCGCGCTCGAGATCGTTTCGGGGAACGGCCTGCCGTCGCGTGGGTTCGGGACCGCTGCGGCGTCTCCTGCGGCATACACGCCAGTCCAGCCGGGCACCCGGCAATAGGCGTCGCAGACGATCCGCCCGTGTGAGAGCTCGACGGGGAGCCCGGTGACCAGGGGGCTCGGCCCGAGACCGATCGTGGCCACGAGCGTGCGGGTGGGGAGCGTGGCGCCGTCCTTCAGCTGCGCCGCTCCGGCGGTCAACGCGGCGAGCCGGGCGCCGTGCCGGATCTCGATCCCCCAGCGTCGCATTCGCGACTCCGCCTTCCGGGCGAGGTCCTCATGCATGGCGGGCAGAATGCGCTTCCCGGGATCGAGCAGCACGACTCGTACTTCCCGGCGGGAGATCGCGGGGTAGGCGCGGAGGGCGTCGCGGATCAGGCCCCCGATCTCGCAGGCCGTCTCCACTCCGGCGAACCCGGCCCCGGCGACGACGAAGGTGAGCAGTCGGGCGCGCTCGGCGGGATCCCGCTCCACGGACGCGAGCTCGAGCATCTCGATCAGATGGTTGCGCAGGTGGAAGGCGTCGCCGATCGTCTTGAGCGGCAGGCCGTGCTCCGCGAGCCCGGGCGTCTTCGAGAGATCGGTCACCACCCCGACCGCGATCACGAGCTTGTCGTACGCCAGCCGCAGCTCTCCCCGGTCCGGCCCGCGGTCCAGCGTCACCGAACGCCCCGCCAGGTCGATTGCGACCGCCTCGTAGGGGTACGTCGTGACCCCCGGAAGGGTGCGCCGCAGAGGCACGAGGGCGTCCTGCGGCTGGATCAGGTTCGACACGATCTGCGGCAGCAGCCCCTGCCAGACCAGGGCCGTCTCGGCGCTCGCCAGCGTGATCTCCAGCCCGTCGGCGCCGCGCCGCCGGCGCAGGAGCTCTCGCGCCACGGACACCCCGGCGTGGCCGCCCCCCAGAATGAGCACGCGAGCGCCGGGTCTCGTTCCGGTCATCACCATGCCGGCGACCCTCCTCCTCTGTCCCGTCCGGCGGACACCTCACGCGGAGCGCCGAGTATGCGGGCCTGCCCGGGGGATTGTCCAGCGGCGAGCTCTTGGGGTGGCCGGCGCCGCGCGTCGCTCGGCGAGTCGCCCAACGTCTCCGCCGGCACGGTCAGTCGACCAGCCTTTCCGCCGGCACGGTCACTCGACCAGCGTCTCCGCCGGCACGGTCACTCGACCAGCGTCTCCGCGACCGCGGCGAGCCCGGCCAGGCTGACCAGCGCGCCGAGCCCGACCCGGAACGGGCGAGGCCGCACGAAACGGTGCGCCCAGAACCCCACCGCGAGTCCCACCACGATCGCCGGAACAGTCGCGACGAACACCCCGAGCTGCGGAAGGCCATAGGCGCCCTGCCAGGCCAGGGGAACGAGCCGGACCAGGTTGGTCGCCGCGGCGATCACCGTGAACCGACTGCGAAACTCGGTCGGACTGTCGCTCGATGGTCCCAGGACCAGCATGATCACGGGCCCGCCCATGCCGAAGAGCCCGCTCAGCAGCCCGGCCAGCACACCCGCGGGCAGGGCCAGCGCGAGTGCGCGCCGGGACGGGACGCCGCCGCGCGTGTCGCCGCGCGCCAGGTAGACCCCGGCCCCCACGACCGCGACGCCCATCAGCAACTGCAGGTGCCCGAGCTGGAACTGGGGGAGAAGCAGCGCGAACAGCACGGTGGTGGGCAACAGGCCAACCAGCAGAAGCAGCGTCAGCGGCTCCAGGCGCAGCGAACGCGCCAGGAGCCCCACGAGCAGCACGCTCGCCAGCACGTTCGCCAGCGCCATCCAGTACAGCCCGTCGAGGAGAGTGAGCCCGGCCGTCAGTCCCAGCGGGATGGCGAGCACGAACAGCGCGTTGAAGACGATCGAGCTGGCGGCGCCCGTGAGTCCGCGAACGAAGAAGGCAAGAAGCGCGAGCGCGCTGAGCACGAGGATCACAGTTTCTGACGGTTCCGCGCCACACCGGCCGCATTCGAGCGGCTGGCGTGTGCGCGCTGCCTCCAGTGAGCCGGTTCACGTTGCCGGGCCTGAGTCGCAGCCGGCCCCAGAGGTCGCGTCGCTGTTGGCCGCGGTCCGGCGCACGGATGCCCGATCAGCCGGATTATGTGGCGCGCACCGTGGCCGCTGCCGCGCACGCGCACTGGCCGCTGGCGCGCACGCGCACTGGCCGCTGGCGCGCACGCGCACTGGCCGCTGATCCCGCGCCGTCCTGCGCTGCGGTGCCCGCCGGACGACGCCCCCGCGCCGTGGGACGTTCTCCGGGGCAACTTGCCCCGCGTGCACGGGTATGCCCCAGAATGACCCGCCCTCGTGTAGGCTGGGGAGCGCACCTGGTGCGTCCCCAGACGAATGCGGCACAACGCCGATGCCGTGCCGGGTGCCCGACACGTCCGACGAGCCGCCGGCCGCGATCGTGGCGATCGCCGCCGGCGCCGGTCTGACACGAGAGGCAACATGCGACGGCTCGTCGGTTCACGCACCGCGCTCCTCCTCGGTTTCACGTTCGCCGTGATGGCCGACCCTGTCTCCTCGGTCGCGTACGCGATCGAGGCCGCCCTCCGCGCGCTCCACGGAAACCTCGGCCTGCTGCTGCCGACGATGGCCCTGGTCCTCGCCATCATCGCGGTCGTGGTCGTGAACTACCAGCAGATCGTGGACCGCTTCCCGCACGGCGGCGGTGCCGCGAGCGCGGTCGCCGAGTCGTTCGGGCTGGGCTGGGCGTTCGTCCCCCTCGGCGCGCTGCTCGTCGATTTCGTGCTGACCATCGCGATCAGCGTGGCGGCAGCCGCCTCGGCCGTCATCGCGTACGTCCCCGCACTGGCGAGCGAGCGCATCCTCATCGGCCTCGTGCTGCTGACGGGCGTGGCCTCACTGACGCTGCTGGGTCACGCGGGCAGACTCCTGTTCGCCTCGATGACGGTCGCGTTCCTCGTGGTGGCGGCGGTCCTCCTGTCGACCGCGCTGCCCGAGGCCATCTCCGGGCCTGCCGTCGCGGTCACGGCCGACCCCGGGGGATCCGGCGGTCTCCTGGCCGTGATCTTCGCGTTCCCCGTGGGCATGGCGCTGGCGACCGGTGTGGAAGCGCCTGCCAGTGCGATCGCCCAGCTGGGGCAGCTCGACGACGACGGCAAACGCGCCTTCGGGCGCTGGACCCTGTGGGCCACCGTCGCGTTCGTGGGGGCGGCCACACTCGGCCTCACCTTCAGCGCGGTCCGCCTGGGTGTGGGCATACCGCCGCCGAACTCGACGATGCTGGCCGACCTGGCTCAGCGGGCCAGCTCGCCGTTCGTGTTCGGGCTGTTCCAGCTCACCAGCGCGATCCTCCTCCTCGCCGCGGCGAGCTCGTCGTTCCAGGCAGGGCCAGGGCTGCTCAAGGCGCTCGCCCCGGGGCCACATCGCCCGGGCGTGCTGCCCAGCGCCTTTGCCCGCACGAACCACCACCACACCCCTCTGCTCGGGGTGCTCGCCTGCTTCGTCATGGCGGCTGGACTCGTGGCCGCGGCGGGTGGGCGGGACCAGGAGCTGGTGCTCTTCTACGCCGTCGCGGTCTTCGTGAGCTTCTTCTCCGGGCTGGCGGCGATGGCGCGCCTGCACTACCTCGAGCACGATCAGCGGCGGCTGGTCCTCGACCTCGTCGGCGTCGCGCTCGTGAGCTTCACGCTGCTCGTGAACCTGGCGCGGGGCTTCCCGATCGTGTCAGTGGCCGCGTCGCTCGGGATCGGGCTGCTGCTGCACCATCTGTGGGTACGCGCCGGACGGCCCACCGGTGTCCGGGTCGAGGGCACGGCCAACGGGAACGGCGTCACCGGCTGACCGCTCCAGCAAGCCGAGTTCACGCAGCGCCTGGCGGAGCTCGTGCGGCGTCGTGTACCGGATGGCATCCATGCCAAGCCGACGGGCCTGCTCGACGTTGTCGGGAAGGTCGTCGACGAAGACGACGAGTTCCGGCTCCAGATCGAACCGTGCCAGGAGCGCCCGGAAGATCCGAGGATCGGGCTTGCCGATCAGCTCTTCACCCGAGACGACGATGCCGCGGAACCAGCCGAGGAACTCGAAGGTGGCGCGTGCGAGCGGGAAGGTCTCAGCAGACCAGTTGGTGAGTGCGTACAGTGGGACACCTGCCGCGCGGAGGTCTGCCAGTATCCCGACGTTCTCGGTGATCGGACCACCGAGCATCTCCGGCCAGCGCTCGAGATACGCGCGGATCAGCGGCGCGTGCCCCGGGTGGCGGACCACCAGCTCCTCGATCGCGTCGTGGAACGGTCGGCCGACGTCCTGGCGCGCATTCCATTCCCGGGTCACGACGTTGGCGAGGAACCACTCCATCTCGTCCGCGTCGTCGAAGAGCTTCCGGTACAGGTAGCGCGGATCCCAGTCGATCAGGACCCCGCCGAGATCGAAGACCACCGCACGCTGCATCGTTCCAGCCTACGACCTCCGCGTTTCTCACGGGCGCGCGCCCGGGTACACACGTGCTCGGGTGCATGCGCACTCGGGTGCGTGCGTACTGGGGTGCATGGGCGCACGCGCGGGTGAGGGGCCGCCTGCGAGCCGCCGCACCGGCGCACACCCGGTTGAGGGGCCGCCTGCGAGCCGCTGTGCCGGCGCACATCCGGCACGCAGCCCCTCCTGCGATGGCCGAGAGAACAGGCCATCCGGCCCTGTCTCGAGAAGCAAGCACCGTCGTATAGGTGACACAGACATATGGATCGCGCATACCACGCTCCCGAACTGCATCACCGCCACGGCTGGCGCCCGATGGGCCCGCGACACCGCTGGCTCGAGCCTTTCGTGCTCGTCCTCATTGCGGAGGGCACGGGGCACGGCTACGCCCTGGTCGCACGCCTGAACGAACTCGGGGTCGCCACGGGAGGGGTGGACGTCGGGGAGCTGTACCGCACGCTGCGCGAGCTGGAGGCGGGCGGTTGCGTGCGTTCGGCCTGGACCGGCGCCGAGGCCGGCCCCAGACGGCGCGAGTACGTCCTGACCGCGGTCGGATCGGCCAGGCTGGACGAATGGGCACACGTGATGCGCGCGCGGGCGCGTCTGGTGGAGGCGTTCCTCGCGGCGTACGAGGTGGGACGCGCCGATGTCTCGCCGCCCGAGGAGCACACGGAGGCATGATGATGGGTTGCTGTCACGGTCATGGATATCACGGAGGATGCTGGGGCCCGGGATGGTGGGGCGCCGAGTACGAAGCTGGATGCGCGCCGCGTCCCGGCTACGGACCGGGCCGGGGGCACGGTCCCCGGTACGGATACGGGCGGGGCGAGTGGTACGGTCCTGGCGACTGGGGCGGTGCGCGTCGAGAGCGCGGCTACGGTCGGCGGGGGCGTGTCGCGCAACGCGGCACTCCCGCCGATGACCGGGTCGAGCTGGAGGCCTACCTCGCGAGCCTGCGGGAAGAGCTCGACGCGGTGGAGGCGGACCTCGCCGAGCTGCGCCGCGAGGAGGCGGAGCACGGCAATCCGCGAGTCTGAAACCAGCGGCGCTCCCCAGCGCCGCAAGTGGAGATTCAAGACCGGCGGCACCCTCCAACGCCGCAAGTGGCAGGCTGAGGCCGGCGGCGCGCTCCAGCGCCGCAAGCGGAAGTCCGGGGCTTGCGGCGCTCCCCGGCGCCGCAAGAGAAGGAGCTGAGTCGATGGTCGTCTGCGTGGCCGTCACCCCCGACGGTCAGATCGATCTCCGCTGGGGGCGTGCAAGCAGCGTCGCGGTCGCCGATGTCGGGGGCGGCACGCTGGCTCGCTGGGAGGAGTTCCAGGTGCGCTGGGACGAGCTCCACGACACCGGCACCGAGGGCGGGCACCACGCCCGGGTCGCCCGGTTCATGCGGGAGCACCAGGTAGCGATGGTGGTCGCCCGGCACATGGGGCCCGACATGCAGCACATGCTGGAGCGCCTGGGGATCGACGTGCGCCTGGGGGCGGCCGGCGACGCGCGCGACGCGGTCCTGGCAGCGGCAGGGGCGGCGCCGCAGGCCGCGTCCTAGTTCTCGCGTGGATCGATCCGTCGGGCGGGGGCGCAGCCTCGCCCTCACCTCGCTGGCCCACTTCATCAACGACGGCACCGTCTTCTTCGTCCCCGTCATCGCCGCGATCGTGGCCTCTCACCCGGGCGTCTCCCCGGGGGTCGTCACCCTGCTCTTCCTCGTCTTCTACAGCGCCTCAGCCGTCCTCAGTCTCTTCGCCGGACGTCTCGCCGACCGACTCGGTCGACCTGGTTCGCTCATGGGGCTCGGGCTTGCGATCCTGTCGGCCGGGCTGCTGGGGTTCTACCTCGCGCTGTCCGAGGCGACCGGGACGCTGCAGGTCCTGACGCTTCTCGGCGCGGCGCTGCTTACGGGCGCCGGCGCATCCTTCTACCACCCGCTCGGCGGGTCGCTCCTGCAGGCAGCCTTCCAGGATCGCTCCATGGGAGTCGCGCTCGGCGTCAACGGCGCCATGGGGAGCCTCGGACGCGCGCTCTATCCGTCCCTGTACTTCGTGGCGGGGGCGGTCATCAGCGGGTACGGCTCGGTCGCCTTCTTCGCCTTCGTCGGGCTCGCCGCCGCCAGCGCGATCTGGTTCGGGGTCCGCGCCCCGTCGCCGCAACGCCGGTCACGCGAACGCGAGCAGTCCAGTGCCGACGGCACCCGCTCGGCGGATGTGGTGACACGCGGCATCGTGATCCTCACGGCCGTCGCTTTCCTGCGCTCGGCTGCGGCCCGCGGGATCGCCGCGTGGATACCGACGTACCTCGCCACGCAGCGCTCCATGGGAGTCTCCGCGGACCTGGGCTTGGCCGTGACGATCATGTACGCGGCGGCGATCGTGGGACAGCCGCTGTTCGGCCTGCTCGTGGACCGCGTGGACAAGCGGGCCGTGCTCGGCGCGGCGTCGCTTGGGTCCGCGGTGTCGATCCTGGGGTACCTGGCAGCGGGCACGGGGCCCGCGAGCGAAGCGTGGCTCTTCGTTTTCGGGTTCTTCACGTTCAGCGGCTTCCCGCTGCTGATCTCGATGGTGAACGACTACGTGCCGCGCGGCGCGAATTCGCTGGCCAACGCACTCGTGTGGGGGGTGGGCTCGACGGCGGGTGGGGCCGTCGGCCCGTTCCTCGTGGGCGCCCTGATCGGCAGCGACTACGGGCGACTTGGCTTCGCTTTCGTGCTGTGTGCGGCGGCGGCGGTCGTCTCCGCGCTCGCCACGGTGTTCGTCCCGCGTGCCACGCATGTGGGGAGGATGGCCGCCTTCGAGTGAGAGGCGCGGGGCCCGGCTGGCCTGATCCTCGACCGCGTCGCACGCCAGGCCGGCGCGTCGCACATCAGGCCGCCGAGCAGTACATCAGGCCGATCGACCCTCGCATAATATGCCTCAATGCGCATAGGCTTATGTCATCAGCCGGAGACGACATGACGCGCAGACGCGCACGGAGCCGCCCGGTGCACCGGCTGGGGCATCGGACCGGGTCCGCGCGGCGCGAGGAAGCGACAGGGCCGGCCGGTCGAGACACGAGCACCAGCGACGAAGGAGGCACTTCCTACGAGTTCTTCCATGCGCGAGAGCGCGATCGCGGGCTACCTGTTGCGGCAGCTCCGCGGGCGCGATCTGTCCACCGCGCTCAAGGCGGTGAGCGCACCGAAATCGGGCGACAGCCAGGCGAAGCGGCCGCGCTCGGGCGGTCGGGAACCTCGCGGAGGGCGATGAGGTTCCGGCCGCCACCGAGCAGCCGGTGGCGCTTCGGGCGCTGACGGGGTCCCGGCGCTGACGGGCTCCCGCCGCTGACGGGGTCCGGCCGCAGGCGATCGGTCAGCAGCCCCTCGGAGATTGACGCTGTTCCGGCCGAG
>JBJKRK010000064.1:0-8024 GCA_046704705.1 Candidatus Limnocylindrales bacterium
CCGGGTTCGCTCTTGCGAGCGGCCGACAAGGGGGGGGCCATGCTGGTCGACGTGCTCGTCGCCAACGACTTGCTGGAGCCGGGGACCGGCTTCGGCACCGAGACGAACCGCGTCACGCTCCTCGCTCGCGGGGAGCCGCCCGAGCCATGGCCGCTCCTCTCGAAGCGCGAGGTTGCCGAGCGCCTGCTCGACCGCGTCGAGGCGCTGCTGCCGGAACGCTGAGGCGCCGCGCCGGAACACTGCGGCGCTGCTGCCGGAACGCTGCGGCGCTGCTGCCGGAACGCTGCGGCAGTGCGCTGAGGCCCCTGCCGCCGGAACGCCGCCGCACCGGGCGCTCGTGAGGCGGGGCGCCATCGCCCCGGCGCGAGGACCCGCGACGGCGATGGGTCAGTCGGCCGCCGGCAGAGGCTCCGAGAACACGCCGAGCAGCCGGTCGACATCGAGGTGCTCGGCGATGAGCTCCCTGATCAGGTCGATCTTCTCCGTGTCGTCGGGGTGCGTCTTGACCAGCAGGTCGTGCACCGCCGACGCCGTCTCGTACGTCTCCTTCTCGACCGCAAAGGCGAACAGCTCGGCATGGCGGATCGCTTCGAGTGCCCGCGGCGACGGACGGTAGCCATCCGTGAGGACGATCCCGGCGAGCACGGGATGCGGTCGCTCGCCCGCAGAAGTCGGCGTCGCCCGGAGCGTTCCGGCCCCGCCGCTCGGTGGACCCACCAGGCTCGCTGTCACCGTCGCCTGGATCAGGTCGTCGCGGTCCCCCGGGACGATCAGCAGGCTCCCGGGTCCGAGACGCTCGAGCATGTGCCCGGCCTGCATCGCGCCCACCGCCACCTGCTCGATCGCTCGGTCCATGTCGGGGCCGGGGTGGAGGAGCTCCCCGTCGAGCTGCTCCACCAGCATCGACAGCGTCGGGTTCGAGAGGAGGGGGCGGTACGGCAGCACGCCGAGAAGCGGGATGCCGCGGCGGGCAAGGCCCTTCTCGAGGATCGTCGGAAGTCCCGGCTGCGCATCGATCGCGACCTTGTTGATGATCGCGCCAACGACGGGCACGCCGTGCCGCTCGAAGAGCGCCTGGTTGAGGACGATCTCGTCGATCGGGCGTCCGACGCCACCCTCACTGACGATCACCGCGGGAGCCCGGAGCATGCGGGCAACCTCCGCATTCGAGAGCCCCACGACGCCTCCGACACCTGCATGGCCGGTGCCCTCGATCAGCACGACGTCGCGGCCGCTCGTCACGAGCGCGCAGGCCTCCCGGATCCGACCCGCCAGGTCGTCCACCACCTCGCCGCTGATGTACGCCTTGGTGAAGCCACGGGGGATGTGGACGGGGCTCATCGCCGACAGCGGGTCGGGCAGCCCGAATACCGACCGCATCAGGATCGCGTCTTCGTCGGCAGGCACGCCGTCGACGATGGCGTAGCGCTGTCCCACCGGCTTGATGAAGCCGGTGCGCAGCCCGCGGCCGAGGAGCGCGGCCAGGAGCCCCAGCGAGGTCGTCGTCTTGCCACGGTTCATCCCCGTGGCGGCCAGGTAGAGCTGGCGCACGCGCTGCATCAGCGCTCGCGCGGCACCGCGCGGCGCTCGACGAGCGCCACCGCCTCCTTCAGCCGCGACACGGTGTCCGCGTCGACGGTCTCCGCGTCGCTGTGGGCACCCAGGTGTTCGAGCACGTCCGCCACGAGCGCGTACAGCACGTTGGCGTCGGCGACGAAGAACTGCGGCTCGTTGTTGTACCGCACCAGGGTCAGACGTCCCTGCAGCACGCGGCGCTCGTCGATGTGGACGATCTGCGTGCTGAAGTTGTGTCCCTGGATGCCGTCGGGGTTGTTCAGGAAGTTCAGGGCGTTGTCGATCGCCAGGCCGAACCGCGCCCGCCACGCCACGAGCCGCTCGTGGATCTCGGGCGCGATGCGCACCTCCGCGACCTCGTCGAAAACCTCGGGGCCCACGGTGAGGAGACCCACGAGGGTCGTTCCCGCGCGCGGCCCCAGCATCACCTGCAGCGATCGCTCGAGCGTGAAGACCTCCGAGTCGAAGCGCGGGCTGGTGATGACGTCGGTCAGGAGGTCCTCGACATTGTCGAGCATGCCCGCGTCGCCCAGCGCGCTGGCGAGATGGAGGATCTCCTCCTTGAACAGGAACTTCTCTTCGTGGTCCAGCATGGCCGGCAGATCGTAGCACCGCACGTGGAGCGTCCAGCGCCCGAGACGCTCTCCTGCGCGCGGCAGCGAGCCGATCGGACCGGGCCGGATGGCCCCCGCCATGTCGTGACAGAAGGCCCAAAGGCAGGTGCCCTCTGTCCACTATGGACTAGGCTATTCGGCGACCGACAATGCCATGGGAGGCGCCGGACCGCCCCATCACACACCAGAAGGAGGTCGCGGATAGCGTGGACGCGCCTGCACAGTACCTGCACTGGGGTTTCATCCTCATCTCCATCCCCAACCTGTTGTTGATCGTGGGGATGATCGTCGTCTTCGTGGCGGCGCTCCTCGCTCCGTTCCCACGGCACGATGACGCCGGGCAGGGAGAGCGCCGGCATGAGTGAGCTGCAGCACGAGCGCGAGACAGAGCTGACGAGCTGGACGCGATCGATCCGCACGTTCCTCGAGCGCAACCTGCCCCTCGACCACCTGCTCCCCGACCGTCAGCCGTACTACGTCGGCTCGTGGGTCTATGTGTTCGGCGTGGTCGCCATCGCCGCCCTCGTCTGGACGGTCGTCACCGGCTCGGTCCTGGCATTCTTCGGCCCGCAGTGGTGGCACGTCAACGGCGTCGGCCACTTCTTCAACAGCCTCCACTTCTGGTCGGTCCAGGTCTTCTTCGTGTTCATGGTCCTGCACCTGTGGGGGCAGTTCTTCATGGCTGGCTGGCGGGACGGACGTGCCGCGACCTGGATGATCGGCGTCGTGATCTTCGCGATCACCATCGGGGCAGCCTTCACGGGCTACATCTCGCAGCAGAACTTCGACTCGCAATGGATCGCGCTGAACGCGAAGGACGCCATGAACGGGGCGGGGATCGGCGCCTTCTTCAACGTGCTCAACTTCGGCCAGATGTACGGCATCCACGTGATGCTCTTCCCGGTCCTGGTGGTGACCCTGGTGGCGATCCACATCACCCTCGTCCGCGTGCGGGGCGTGGTCAAGCCGATTGACCCGGCGGGGAGCGCGGCGCGCGAGGGGACGGCCCGATGAGCGCGGCCGGTTCCACGCAGGAGCGCTACTACGCGGGCATCCGCATGGTGCCCTACGACCTCGTCAAGGAGCTCGTGCTGGCGCTCGTCGGCGCGGGCCTGCTGATCCTGATCCTGGGCGGAGCGCTCTCCTCGCCGGACATTCCCTCGGTGACGATCCAGACCTGGGCGCAGAAGGACCCGGTCGACTTCGTGACGACCGCCACGGCCGAGCTGTCGGGGCAGAGCGACACCGCGACGTACGGCCAGCCGTACAACAACACCCCCGGCGCCGCCCAGGCGATCGGCCCGCTGGAGCCACAGGTGTGGGCGGGCGTGAGCACCCCCGTGAACACGGCCAAGGACTTCGTGCTGCAGCCGCTCTCGTACGCCACGCCCGGAGATCCGACACTGTCCTCCGCGCTGCAGACGTACGACCAGGCGGGCACGACCCAGCAGCAGGCCTGGCTGGATGCCTACACGAAGGCACTGGACAAGGCGAGCGTCAGCAACGGAGAGGTCGCGGTCGCATCCGGCGACTACGGCCCTGTGCCCACGATGATGAAGAGCCTGCTGGGCATCGCGCGAACGGGCGGTCTCGACGGCCTGCTGCTCAACAACGGCCGCTTCTACCAGACCGACTTCACGCTGCCGCTCCTCTTCATGGGCGACGGCAACTACCTCCCCAGCCTGGCCGTGGCCCAGCACCTCACGGGCGACCAGTGGGGCATGATGAACGAGACGGGCTCGTACCCCGGCCAGACCTGGCTGTGGCTGTACACGGCCTGGTACCAGATCGAGCCATTCGCCTCGGCCGACAATGCAGACCTGGCGGTCATCATCATCATGATCGTGCTCACCGGGCTGCTCGCGCTGGTGCCGTTCATCCCCGGGTTGCGCGACATCCCTCGCCGGGTGCCGGTGCACCGGTTGATCTGGCGCCGCTACTACCAGCAACAGGCCTGATCCCAGCCCTCACGGGCAGGATCGCCTTCCGGGTGGAGCGGAAACAACCCCGGCCCTGGCAAAACACCCAACAGGCAAACGAACCGGCCCCGGGCAATGCCCGGGGCCGGTTCTCTGTTCGCGGTATCAGCGAGAGATCAGGGGTACAGCCCGCGCAGCGCGGTCGCCGAGGCGACCCGGTCGACGGCCAGCATGTAGGCGGCCGTCCGCATGTTCACCTCGTGCTTCAGGGAGGTCTCGAGCGTCTCGCCGAACGCCTTGTCCATGATCTCCTTGAGCTTGGCGTTGACCATCGACTCGCTCCAGTGGTCGCGGTTCAGGTCCTGCACCCACTCGAAGTAGCTGACGGTCACGCCACCGGCATTGCACAGGATGTCGGGGATCAGGAAGATGCCGCGCTCATACAGGCGGGCATCGGCCTCGGGCGTCGTCGGCCCGTTGGCCGCCTCGGCCACGATCTTCGCCTGGATCCGGTCCGCATTGTGCGCGGTGATCTGGTTCTCCAGGGCCGCTGGGATCAGCACGTCGCAGGGGATCTCGAGGACCTCGGCGTTCGTGATGTCCTTGGCGCCCGGGAATCCCTGGACGGTGCCGTGTTCCTTCTTCCAGGCGATCACCCGCTCGACGTCCAGCCCGGCCGGGTTGTGGATGCCGCCGACCGAGTCGGACACCGCCAGGACCTTCGACCCCTCGGCGACCATGAGCTGTGCCGCGATCGAGCCCGCATTGCCGAAGCCCTGCACGACCACGGTCGCCTTCTTCAGGTCCAGCCCGAGGTGCTTGGCCGCGCCGACGATCGTGTACACGGCGCCGCGCGCGGTCGCCTCGTTACGGCCCTCGGAGCCGCCCAGGCTGATCGGCTTGCCGGTGACGACGGCGGGGGCTGTGTACCCGACGTGCATCGAGTACGTGTCCATGATCCAGGCCATCGTCTGCGCGTTCGTGTTGACGTCAGGCGCCGGGATGTCGCGCTCCGGGCCGATGATGATGCTGATCTCGGTGGCGAACCGCCGGGTCAGGCCCTCGATCTCGCGCCGGGAGAGCTTCTTCGGGTCGACGATGACGCCGCCCTTGCCGCCACCGTACGGGATACCGACCACGGCGCACTTCCACGTCATCCACATGGCGAGGGCCTTGACCTCGTCGAGGGTGACGTTCTGGTGGTAGCGGATCCCGCCCTTGGCCGGACCGCGCCCCAGGTTGTGCTGCACGCGGTAGCCCGTGAAGACCTGGACGGAGCCGTCGTCCATCTTCACCGGGAAGTGGACCGTCAGCTCGCGACGGGGCTCTCGCAGTACCCGCCGCAGGCCGGGCTCGAGGCCGAGTTTCTCAGCTGCCAGGTCGAATTGCTGCTGCGCGACAGCCCATGGGTTGATCGGCGCAGCGACCTGCTCGGTAGTCATTGAGCGGTGCGACCTCCGTTGGCGTCCGCCGCGAGCGCCGGTCCCTGAGAGCAGATGGCGGGACGAGCAGGCTCGGCGGCTTTCAAGCAGGTTGAGTGTACATCCGGTCCCCGGGCCCCGGAGAGCCGACCGGCAGGTGGGCGACGGGCCGAAGGATGCGCAAGTTCGCATCGATCGATAGGGCATCGGAACCGTCGACGAAAGCGCGTCCGGGTGCGCCTTGGCCCCTGGCAGTTCGGCGGGTCAGGCGCCGAGCGTCATCCAGCCCGGCGCATCACGACGGCGCCGTACGCGCCCGGGCCCAGGTGCGCGCCGATCGTGGGGCCGATGAGCTGGGTCGTGACGCGCTGCCGATCAAACCCCGCGGCCGCCGCCAGCTCGTCGCCGAACTGCTCGATGTCGGGGGTGCGGGCGTGCAGCAGGCAGATCCGCTCGAGCGGGTCCGGCGACAGCAGCTCGATGAGCCGCAGCCGCGCCTTCGTCCGGGTCCGAACGCGGTCGGCCTGCTCGACCAGGCCGTCCTGGAGGGTGATGATTGGCTTCACCGAGAGCATGCTGCCAAGGGCCGCCCTGGCGCCTCCGATCCGGCCGCCGCGCCGCAGGTACTCGAGTGTCTCCAGGACGACGTACAGGCGGAGGTCCTGTTGCCGCCGGCGGACGGCATCGGCGATCTCCGCTGCCGACGCACCGGCCGCAGCCATCTCCGCTCCCACCTGCGCGAGCATCCCCTCCCCCATGCTCGCGGACCAGCTGTCCACGATGTGGATCTCGCGGTCAGGGAATGATGTTCGCGCCAGCTGGGCGCTCTGAATGACGGCGGACAGCGCGCCGGCGATCGTGACGCACACGATCGAATCGGCTCCAGACGTGAAGCATCGTTCGAAGGCACCCTCGAACACGCCCGGGCTCGTGGCGGCCGTCTGCGGGAACGGGGCGCCAGGCGCGAGCAGGAGCTCCCAGAACCCGTCGGCCGTCAGATCCTGGCCGGCCCGGTACTCACGGTCGCCGAACGCGACGACCAGAGGGATGACGGTGATGCCCGGATCCGCTCCGGGCACGAGATCCGACGCCGAGTCGGTGACGATCGCTACGCGGCCCACGGGCGCCGATCATAGCGGCACGGTGGAAGGGTCGCTGCCGGCGGCACCTGGGGGGTCGCGGCGCGCAGGCTCGGGCGCTCCGGGGCGGCCCCCGGCCCGCACTGCCGCGGTCCGCTCTAGGGCACCGCGCCCTCGTCGAAGCGTTGGGGGGACGCCGAGGAATCGCCGCATGCTGCCGGGCCGCCGCACGTGTACTCCGCTTCGCGGGAGCGTGGCAGGGCGCCAGCGGCTTGAATCTCCACCGCGGCGCACACTTCTCGCACCGGACGACCGTGCCGGGCGCGCGTTCCAGCCGAGGAGAACCATGGACGATGCGACGGCCGCGTGGCCGGGTGGAATCGGGGCGATCACGCTGTTCGTCGAGGACCTGTCCGCGGCGAAGGAGTTCTACGGCAGGGCATTCGGCCTACCGATCCACTTCCAGGATGATGACTCGGCCGTGTTCAAGTTCGGCGACACGCTCGTGAACCTGCTGAAGACAAGGGCCGCGCGTGAGTTGATCGAACCCGCCGCCGTGGCCTCCCCGGCAGCCGGCTCGCGCGTGCAGCTCACCGTCGAGGTTGAGGACGTGGACGCCGTGTGCGCGGGCCTGGCCGCCCGCGGCGTCGAGCTGCTGAACGGCCCGATGAACCGGCCCTGGGGCCTGCGCACCGCCAGCTTCAGGGACCCCGGCGGCCACATCTGGGAGATCGCCTGCCCGTCGGCCGCCTCGTAGAGATGTGACGCTGGTCCGCCCGGGGAGCGCGGAGCAAGTCGCGCCGGCAGCGTCGGCCGTCGGGGCGATGGCCGGACCGGCATACCGGCGGACCCGGCGGCACCCGCGACAGGACCATGCCGCTCTCTCCGGCCGCACCACTCCCCTCGCGTGTGGCGGGAGGGTGCGACTGCCCGGGCAGGTGGCGGCAAGGATCCGGCCATTGATGCTCCCGGGGACTCTTGGGTCGAGTGCGCGGCGCAATGGGCGGCTTCGCGCGGGTCGAGCGACGGGATCAGCTGCCCGGGCCACGCACGGCGCACGCTGGACCGAACGCGACAGGACCGACGGAGTGGGGCTCGACCGAGCCTACCAGTCTGTCCGGGCATGGCTGGCAGATCGTCGCTGCGAGACGGCGCCTACGAGTCTCCTGGTGACTACCGGGCAGGCTGCGCCGCGCGGACGGCCGGCCCTCGGGCAGGACCCCCCTGCTGCGAGCCACACCGGACGGCCGGCTCCCGGGCAGGACCCTCCCTTCTCCCGAGCGACGCCGGACCGCGCCGGGCGGCACGGGAGAGGGGTGGCCGGGGGCCGGACCGGGAGCGCGAAGCGAGTCGGCGGACTCGGTCCGCCGTTCGAGCGGAGCGCGGACGGCCGACTCCCGGGCAGGACCCCTCGCC
>JBJKRK010000065.1:0-13948 GCA_046704705.1 Candidatus Limnocylindrales bacterium
CGCCCCCCTTCTGCACGGCGCCGGACTCCGAGCCCCGGCTTGCTGGCCGCCCGGGCCGAACTCCGGGTCACGGCCATGCGGGCGGCCGCCGGCGGGCCAGACACCCGTCACCCGCCGCTGCGGGCGCCGTGCCGCCCCGGCGGCCACCTCGCTACACTGCAGGCATCACGTCCGCACGGTCCGGCCCGCCCCAATCGAGGCCACCACCCATCGAGGTGCCCCAGACTCATGACGTCACCGCTGCAGGACCCGAGGGTCATCCACTCCGAGCACGAGCAGTACAACGCCACGCTCGTCAAGCGGATCGACCACAACGAGGACCTCGCGACCTTCTGGGTCCGCTTCAACGGGGCACCGACGCCGTTCCAGCCCGGGCAGTACATGACCATCGGCGTCTACGCCGATGGACGCCTCGTGCAGCGCCCGTACTCCGTCGCCTCGCCGCCCGCGGTCGCAGGGGACGATGGCTATGAGTTCTACGTGCGGCTCGTCCCGATCCTTCGCTTCACGACGCTCCTCTGGCGCCTGCCCGTCGGCCACGGGATGCGGATGATCGGACCCAAGGGCCGGTTCCTGCTGGAGCCGAACGACCAGCGCACGCACCTCTTCGTCGCCACGGGGACGGGCATCGCACCCTTCGTCTCGATGATGCGCCAGGCGCTCCACGATGGGCAGCCACGCCGCACGGTGCTGCTGCACGGCTGCTCGTACCGCGACGAGCTCGGGTACCGCGAGCTGATGGAGTCGTGGGAGCGGAACGGCACCTACCCGGTCAGCTACGTCCCCACCATCTCCCGCTGGCGCGAGGCACGGAACTCGGGCTGGGAAGGCAGGACGGGCCGCGCCGAGGCGGTGCTCGGGGAGGTCTGCGAGTCATACGGGTTGCAGCCCGAGGAGACCGTCGTCTACATCTGCGGCAATCCCGACATGATCATCAACGTCGAGGAGTTGCTTCTGTCGCGGGGCTTCCCCGAGTTCCACGTGAAGAAGGAGCTCTACTGGCCCAAGGGGAAGCAGGTTCCGCAGCCCGCAGGGGTCGGCTCCGAAGGCTGAAGAACGCCTCCCTGTCGCACGCCGTGCGGCGGGGCCGCCGCCGCGGGGGCCGCCCGGGCGCCCGCACCACGCCGTCGAGCGAGACGAACGTGGCGGCCGGGAGACATCACAAGCGGGTGACTCCTCTCGCGTGCCGGCGACGCCGTCAGGACCGGCCGGGGGACGTCGGCGCAGCGGAGGCGAGGACCTCGCGGAGCTTCGCCGCGAACTCGTCGGGCTTGCCGTAGCCGCCGCTCAGGAAGCCGCCGTGGCCGCTGGGGAAGACGATCGGCTGGATGCCGAGTCGGTCGGCAACGGCCTCGCCACCGCGACGCGCGAGCTGGCCCTCGGACTCCTCACCGACGCCGATGACGATGCGGGTCGAGGCCGCTCGGAGCGCCTCGACGTCGACCGGGTACCTCGCGCAGGTGACGACATTCTGGAAGAGCAGCGGGTCGGTCCGGGTGCCGTCGTCCTCGGTCGGCAGGCCGAATGCTGCCGGGTCCGGATCCGGCCCGGAGAGGAAGCCCGGCGGGATCGGGCCGCGGTGACCGACGATCATGATGAACTTCGCCATCGCCGGCCCGAAGCCCGCCCGCTGGTAGGTCTCGCCGATGTTCTCGTTCGCGGCCAGCGCGGCTGCCGCATCCGGGACCATGCTGGCCGCCGGCGGCTCGTGGGCAACGAGCGTCCGCACGTCCTCCGGGTGCCGCTCGACGAGCGCGAGGGCGTTCACCGCGCCGCCACTGCTGGCGAAGAGGTCGACCGGGCCGCCGCCGAGGGCCTGGATCAGGCGGTGGACGTCGTCGGCGTGCTGCGCCGGCGTCGACTCGGTGGCGGCATCGTCCTTGCGGCTCCGCTCCACGCCGCGAGGGTCGTATGTCACGACCGTCCGGTCGGGAAAGTGCGACGCGAGGGTCTGGAAGCCGGACGCGCCCATCGGCGACCCGATCAGCAGCAGGGCCGGCTCGCTGCTGGCGTCGTTGCGCCGCACGTCGTAGGTCAGAATGGCGCCGGGCACCTCCAGCGTGCGGGTTGTCACACTGGTCCGCGAGACGCTGCCGCCGGTCAGGATGCGGTCGATCTGGCCGACCGCCTCGCGCATGCCCTCCTCCATGCCCATCCCCAGGAGCTGCTCCATCGCGGCGGCATCGGGGAAGCGGTTCTCGATCGACATGCGCGTCCTCCCGCCGCCGAGCGCGGTGATCGTCACGCGGGCCTCGGTGAGCGGCATGTCGGAGTCCGGCGTGCCGTCGGCGTTGGCGAAGCCGTCCCGGAAGACGAGCCGCCGCGGCGGTTCGGCCTCGAGGACTTCCCAGTAGCCGTGCGGCTGGTCGCCCGAGGGACCCGTCATGTGGTACTCGACCCGGCCGCCGGTGCGCAGGTCGTGGGCGGTCACCGTGGCCGGGTAGGCCGGCGGGCCCCACCAGCGCTCGAGCTGGCGCGGATCCGCCCACAGCTGCCAGATGCGATCCGGCGAAGCGTCGAACTCGGCGTCGACTGTCATGGTCAGCCTGGCGGGGTCCTTGCGGACGGCGGTGACGGTCATCGGGCTGGCTCCTTCCTGTCCTCGTCGACGAGGGCCGTCATGCGGCCGATGCGCCCGCGCCACAGCTCCTCGTACTGGTCGAGCAGACGGCGCGCCACGCGCAGCCCCTCGAGGTTGGTGCGGACGACCTTGCGGCGTCCGCTGCGCTCCTTGGTGACCAGGCCCGCCCGCTCGAGGACGGCAACGTGCTTCTGGACCGCCGCGAAGCTCATCTCGTAGTGGCCGGCCAGCTCCGCCACGCCCTCCTCACCGTCGATCGCACGGCGGACGATGTCGCGCCGTGTGGCGTCGGCCAGGGCGCCGAACATACGGTCGAAGTCGGGTGGAGCGGTCCGCATATATACAACCATACGGTTGTATTGGTGCCCTGTCAAGCCCGGAGCGGCGCTGTCCGGCGGTCCGTCCTGGCGGGAGCCAGTTCGTACGAATCGACGCGCATGACGATCCAAGCGCATCGCGTGGGCAGCACTGTGTGACCTTCGGCCTGTCAGGAAGCTGACGCTGGTCCGTATCAAATGCAGACGTGCATACATCAGGATCAGTCCCGAACCGCAACCGCAGAGGCTCTATGAATCAGATTCTGGAAAAAGCCGTTCTGTCCCCGAACGTCACACGCTTCACGGTCAGCGCCCCGCGGATCGCCCAGATCAGGCAGCCCGGCCAGTTCGTCATCGTCCGACGTGGCCCGGGTGCTGAGCGCATCCCCCTTACGATCGCAGACTCCGATCCCGAAGCCGGCACCATCACGTTGGTGATCCAGGCCATCGGCAAGAGCACGTTCGATCTGGTCGAGCTCGAGGTCGGCGACGCGATCCAGGACATCGCGGGCCCGCTCGGACGTCCCACCGAGCTGCTCGAGGCCGGCCACGCTGTCTGCGTGGGCGGCGGCGTTGGCACCGCGGTGGTGCTGCCGATCGCCCGCGAGCTGCAGCGCCGCGGGGTCGACGTGACGAGCGTGATCGGCGGCCGCTCGCGCGAGTGGGTCATCCTGGAGGATGAGCTCCGCGCGTGCGGCGAGGTCGTCGCCTGCACCGACGATGGCAGCTACGGACGCCCGGGCTTCGTGACCGAGGCGCTCAAGGACCTGCTCGAGGCCGGCGGCGTCGACACGGTGTACGCGGTGGGTCCCGTGCCCATGATGCGTGCCGTGTCGGAGATGACCCGCCCCTACGCGATCCCCACGGTCGTCTCGTTGAACTCGATCATGATCGACGGGACCGGGATGTGCGGCGGCTGCCGCGTCTCCGTCGGCGGCGAGACGAAGTACGCCTGTGTCGACGGTCCCGAGTTCGACGGACACCTCGTCGACTTCCGACTGCTGAACGACCGTCTCACCACGTACCGCACCTTCGAACAGGAAGCGCTCGCGCGCCGCGAGGCGTGCAAGGTAGGAGCGGCCTCATGACCGACCAGCACGATCCAACCGTCCCGTCGCCGCTCGAGCTGCCGCCGATGGGGAAGGAGCCTTCTGCGCCCGGCTCCGCCAACGGCGGGCACGCGGCCCCGAGCGGCACACAGGCGACGGCCCCGCACGGAGCACAACCGGCCACGGGGGACCACAGCCCGGCGGCGGGTCGGCGGCATTCTGCCGGTGCGGCTGCAGTGCACGCGCCCATCGAGGGCCTCGAGGGAGCCCGCGTCGGCGTCCTCAGCAACAAGGAGCGGATGGCGATCCAGCGCCACCCGATGATCGAGCAAGACGCCGGGATCCGGAGCGGCAACTTCGGCGAGGTGAACCAGGGGTACACGCTGGCGCTGGCGGTCGAAGAAGCACAGCGCTGCATCCTCTGCCCGGCCGCCCCGTGCGTCGACGGCTGCCCCGTGCACGTCAACATCCCCGGTTTCATCGAGCACCTCCAGCAGGGCAACCTTGTCGCTGCCGCGGAGTCGCTCCAGGGCGACAACGCCCTCCCCTGCGTCACAGGGCGGGTCTGTCCGCAGGAGACGCAGTGCGAGGGCGTCTGCGTCCGGGCAAAGAAGGGGCAGTCGGTCGCGATCGGCTATCTCGAGCGCTTCGTCGCCGACTGGGCGAGCGACCATGCCGACCAGCTCTCGAGGCCACCGGTCGTGCCGAGCGGCAAGCGGATCGCGATCGTGGGTTCCGGGCCGGCCGGGTTGACCGCCGCCGGCGAGCTGGTCAGCCACGGCCATGACGTGACGATCTTCGAGGCGTTTCACGCTCCGGGCGGGGTCCTTGTCTACGGCATCCCGGAGTTCCGCCTCCCCAAGCAGATCGTCGGGGAGGAGGTCGGTCGGCTGGAGGCGCGGGGGGTCAAGATCGAGCCCGACGCGATCATCGGCAAGACGTACACGCTTCCCGAGCTGCGCGAGACCTACGACGCGGTGTTCATCGCGGTGGGCGCCGGGCTGCCGGTCTTCATGAACGTGCCGGGCGAGAACCTCAAGGGCGTCTACTCGGCCAACGAGTACCTGACCCGCGTCAACCTGATGGGCGCCTGGGCGCCCGACGCGGACACGCCGATCCTGCACGGCCAGCGCGTGGCCGTCGTCGGTGGCGGCAACGTGGCGATGGACGCGGTGCGCACCGCCAAGCGCCTGGGAGCCGCGGACGCCGTCATCGTGTATCGCCGCGGCCACGAGGAACTTCCGGCCCGCAAGGAAGAGGTTCACCACGCGGAGCAGGAGGGCATCCGGTTCGAATTCCAGGTCGCACCGACCGAGGTGCTGGGCGACGAGCAGGGTTGGGTCCGGGGGCTCCGCTGCATCCGGATGGAGCTCGGCGAGCCGGATGATTCCGGTCGACGGCGCCCCGTGCCCGTGCCCGGTTCGGAGTTCGAGATCGAGTGCGACCTGATCGTCGTCGCGATCGGGACGCGCGCCAACCCGGTGCTGACCTCCACCGCCCCCGATTTGAAGCTCTCCCGCTGGGGCTACATCGAGATCGACGAGCACGGGATGACCAGCATGCCGGGCGTCTTTGCCGGCGGCGACATCGTGCGGGGCTCGGCGACCGTGATCCTGGCGATGGGCGACGGCAAGCGAGCGGCGCACGCGATCGACGCGTACGTGCGTGGTGTGCCGTTCCCGGACGAGCAGGCAGCGGCCGCGGGAGTCGGCGCGGAGGCGTAGCCGCGGGGCGGCTCCCAGCGGAAGCGCAACCTCGGGGCTGCGGAGCCTCGGGGCCGCGAAGCCGCAACCTGGGGGCCACTCCTGGCGGAAGCGCAACCTCGGGGCCGCGAAGCCGCAACCTGGGGGCCACTCCCGGCGGAAGCGCAATCGCGGGGCCGCGGAGCCGGGCAAGAAGCGGACCTGCCGCCCGGTAGTCATGGGTGGAACTTCCGGCAGCCCCGACCCGGCTCCTGCCGCCCGGTAGTCATGGGTGGACTGGCGCAGACAGGAGGGCTACTCTCCCCCCGCCGCTCAGCCATCCGCGGACTCTTCGGCGGCCCAAACCTGGGCCTGGCCGCCCGCGGCGCAGTCCACGTCGTGCGGGATGACCTCAGAGGTGCTCGATCACGCTCGGCCGGGCCCCGCTCTGGGCCCGCCAACGCGGTCGACGCCGACGGGACGCTGCTCAAGAGTCCCGGGATGATTGAGCGTCAGGACCCACAGACCGTTCAGTGGGCCGCTGGGTCGGCTCAGCCACTCACGCACGGCGCGACCGCGCTGCGGGAGGGCCGGCACCAGGATCGCTTCGTGCCGACCGATTGCACGGCGATTCCGACCCGATTCTGGCAGGACCAGGAGCCGCCCTACTGACACCGGGCGCCATCCGAACCGCTCCCGGCACAACCGGGGCGCCAGGCGCACCTTCGCGTCCAGGCGGCGCAGCGTTTCCTCGATCGAGGTCAGCTCGGTCTTCACCTCCACTACGACCAGCTCGCGCGTCACCTCGCGCACTCCCAGCAGATCGATCGAACCACGCTCGCCGAATACCGCGAAGGTGACCTCCGGCTGCACGCGCCACCCCGACGACCGCATGGTCCCGGTCACCGCGGCGACCACGGTCGCGTGACGCTGGTCCAGGAGGCGGTCGAGCGCGCCTCCACGCCAGACGAGATCGCCGTCGAAGCGCGCATCCACAGCCGCACAGACTCTTCTGATGGTGCGCAACGACAGGCTGTCGAGGCGGCCACGTTCGAGGCGCGACACCGTGGCCTGGGCGACGGATGCCAGCTGAGCGACATCCTGCTGGCGGAGATGACGACGGCGACGCAGAGCCCGAAGACCCGCGCCAATCCGTCGATCGTCCATTGGCGGATTGTTCGGTGCGCGGCTCCACCCGGGCTTCACGCGCACTTTCACTCGACGTGCGGCCCACATCGACGCGCACTTTCAGTGGCTGCAGCGTGTCCTGGTGGCTCGCGGTCGGCGGCCGGACCTGCGTGGTCGTCAACGGCAATGGTTGCTGTGTGCTGACGGGCGGCCCTGGCCGCCAGTGGCGGAAATCACCGTGGCGAAGTCGCTGCGGCGGCAATCGCTGCCGGGAGGCAATCGCTGCGGCCTGCTCACCGACGGCGACGGCTGCTGCGTCCTCGCCAACGGCAATGCCGGCGATTTCGATCTCGCGAAACTGCCACCGGACGGGCCGATGCGGGCCCCTCCGCCCCCGAGGCGGGCAGCACGAGAGCCCGGGCCTGGTGGGCATTGGCCGGGGCGGTTCACGCTCGCGCGGCGGTGTGGCGGGGCACACGGCGGTCAGGCGTCCCGCGGCCGCGCCCGGGGCACCACCCCGAGCGGCCCGCGTGGGTCCGTCTCGAACGCCGTTCAGTCGCGCGCGGCGGCCAACCGATCGAGGATCAGCTGCTTGACCTGGTCGACGCCGACCCGCACCTGCTCCATGCTGTCCCGGTCGCGCACGGTCACCGCGTGGTCGTCGAGCGAATCGACGTCGACGGTGATGCACCAGGGGGTGCCGATCTCGTCCTGCCGGCGGTACAGCTTCCCGATCGAGGCCGTGTCGTCATACACGGCCATCGTGTCGCGCCGCAGGTCGGAGACGACGCGCTGACAGAGATCGACGATCTCCGGGCGCTTCTTCAGGAGGGGCAGCACGGCCACCTTGTACGGCGCCAGCTCGGGGTGCAGCCGCAGCACGACCCGCCGCTCGCCGCGCACCTCCTCCTCACGGTACGCATCGATGAGGAAGGTGAACGCCGCGCGGTCGGCGCCCGCGGATGTCTCGACGATCCAGGGCACGTAGTGCTCGCCCGTGGCCTGGTCGAAATACTCCAGGTTCTCGCCCGTCGCCTCCTGGTGGCGGCCCAGGTCCCAGTCGCCGCGGTTGTGGATCCCCTCGAGCTCCTTCCAGCCGAAGGGGAAACGGTATTCGACGTCGATCGCCTTCTTCGCGTAGTGCGCGAGCTCGTCGGGCGCGTGCTCGCGGAAGCGCAGGCGCGCCGGTGTCACGCCGTACCGCTCGTACCACGTGCGTCGCCGCGGAAGCCACGCCTCGAAGAAGTCGGCCGCGGTCTCCGGCTTCACGAAGTACTGCATCTCCATCTGCTCGAACTCGCGCATCCGGAAGACGAAGTTGCCCGGGCTGATCTCGTTGCGGAAGGCTTTGCCGATCTGCGCGATTCCGAAGGGGACCTTCTTGCGGCTCGTCTCACGGACGTTGCGGAAGTTGACGTAGATCCCCTGGGCGGTTTCCGGCCGGAGGTACACGAGCGCCGCGTCGTCCTCGACCGGTCCCATGTGCGTGCTGAACATCAGGTTGAATCGTCGCGGCGGGCTGAGCTTGCCCTGGTCGACCGGACAGCGCAGACCAAGACGATCGACGATCTCCGGGTCGCGCAGCTCGGTCTGCGTCAGCTGCTCCGCGCCAGGCAGCTCGTCCAACCGGTAACGCCGATGGCACGTTTCGCACTCGACGAGCGGATCGCTGAACGAGGCGACGTGGCCCGAGGTCACCCACACCTGGGGCGCCATCAGGATCCCCGCGTCGAGGCCCACGATGTCGTCACGCTCCTGGACCATCGCGCGCCACCACGCCCGCTTGACGTTGTTCTTCAGCTCGACGCCCAGCGGCCCGTAGTCCCAGACCGCATTGATTCCGCCGTAGATCTCCGAGCTGGGGAAGATGAACCCGCGGCGCTTGGAGAGCGAGACGATCGTGTCGAGCGCGGCCACGGCGGGGCCGGGGTCAGTCCCGGGGCCGGGATCAGTCCCGGGGCCGGGATCGGTCGCGGGGCGGTGGCCGCCATCGGCTGCGGACTCGGCAAAACGATTCTGGTCGATGGTGTCGGTCACGGTCGAGTGCGACTCCTGCTGGATGGGGCGAGACGCGTCGCCCGGGTAACCGCGTCATTCTTGCACGACGTTCCATCCCCGTGGCCCCTCGGCGGCTTCTCGAAGTCGATCTCGGTCGCCGACCGGTCGTATGCGCCCGGGGTGCGGACGGAGGGCGCACGGCGAGCAGTCACGCTCTGTCACGTCCGGCGGCCACGGGTCGGATGCGCCCGGGGTGCGGACGGTGGGCGTACGGCGAGCAGTCACGCTCTGTCACGTCCCGCGGCCACGGGTCGTATGCGCCCGGGGTGCGGAGGGAGGGCGCACGGCGAGCCGATCGATTCACGTCACTGCCGGGCCCGGAACGTCGTCTGCTGCACCGACGGGGGGCACGCTGGACGACGCGCGCGGCTCGCGCTCGGCACGCACCTCGTCCAGAAAAGCCAGCGAGCGCGGTTCCCGCTCGAGCGCCTGTCGCACGAAGAGACGCATCGCTTCTTCGGCTTCGTGCTCGACCGACGACGGCAGCTGGAGCGCGGCCAGCGCCGCGAGGTCCAGTCGCCGGTATGCCTTGAGGAGCTTCAGCGCGGGCAGCGAGAGGCCGGCCTGCTCGGCGGGAGGTCCGGGGTGCCGGACGCACAGCAGGCCGCCCAGTGCGGGTACCCAGCGGTACGGCTCGTCAACCTCGAGCCGCCGGTCGCATTCGACGCACCGGTCGACCTCGGGCCGCATGCCGAGCTCGTCCATCACCCCGAACTCATACCAGCGCGCGACGCGGGACGGTGGGAGTCCGGCGTCCAGCGCGGCGTAGGCTCCACACAGGAGCGCATAGAGAGACGGCGCGGGCGCTCGCTCCACGCTGGCGCGCTCGGCGAGCTCGCTCAGGTACCAGGCCGTGGCAGTCGCCTCGAGGTCCTCCCGCAGGGCGAGCCATGCGTGGTCGATGCTGACCTGCGTCACCACGTCGAAGGTCCGCCCGCGGGCCAGCACGAGCTGCAGCTCCGCGAACGGCTCCAGGCTGCCTCGGAGCCGACTCCGCGGCCGCCGGACACCCTTCGCGATCACCTTGATCCTGCCCTCGTCGGGGGCAAGCAGGGTCAGCACGCGGTCGGCTTCGCCCAGCGCGAACCGGCTGAGGACGACTGCCTGCGTCTTGTACAGCCGGGGCGGAGCCACGCCGGCACGGTACCACGCCGGGGACCGGGGAAACGGAAGCCCTGGCACGGTCGGGGGCGGACGGCCCGGAAACCTTTGCGGACGCGCACCCGCCGCGTATCATCGGCAGCGTGGTAGCCCAGACCCCCCTGGATGTCCTCGTCGCGGACACCGATGCGGAGATCCGCGCGATCATCGACTCCGTCGACACCGCACCCACCGCCCAGCTGTACGAGATGGTCCGCTACCACCTCGGCCTGGACGGCGCGGATGGTGCGCGCGGCAAACGCCTGCGCCCGCTCCTGGGGTTGCTCGCCTATGCCTCGCTGACCGGCGATCACCGGCGCGCGCTGCCGGGCGCAGCGGCCGTCGAACTGGGCCACAACTTCAGTCTGGTCCACGACGACATCGAGGACCGCGACGTCGAGCGCCGCCACCGCGCCGCGCTGTGGACCGTCTACGGTGTGCCGCAGGCGATCAATGCCGGCGACACGCTGTTCGTGCTGTCGCGGCTCGCACTGCACCGGCTGACCGCGCTCGGATACAGCGACCGCAAGGTGCTCCAGCTCATGCGGCTGTACGACGACACGTGCCTTGCCCTCTGCGAAGGCCAGTTTCTCGACATCTGGACCTCGGAGCACGAGGGCACGCTGTCGGTGGAGACGTACTTCGACATGATCGGGCGCAAGACCGCGGCGTTGATCGCAGCGTCGGTGCAGGCGGGGGCGATGCTCGCCACCGACGATGCCGATGTGGTCGAGGCGTATCGCGCATTCGGTTGGGCGCTGGGGATCGCGTTCCAGCTGAACGACGATCTGCTGGGCATCTGGGGCGAGCTGCAGGCCACGGGCAAGGAGCCCTCGGATCTCTTCAAGCACAAGAAGACGCTGCCCGTCATCTATGCGCTGGAGCACGCCGCTGCCGACGACCGGGCGACGCTCGAAGCGCTGTACCGGCGGCCTGACCCGGGCGCCGCGGAGGTGGACAGCGCGCGGGCGATTCTCGAGCGCACGGGCGCGCGCGACTACACGCGAGACCAGGCGCGCTCCTACCGCGACCAGGCGCTGGCCGCGCTCGAGGGCGTCGGTGCCCTGGAGGACGCTGCGCGCCTGCAGCTGCGCGAGATCATCGTCGCCGCGATCAGCGCGTAGCGCCGGGTCCGTTCCGCCCTGCCGCGGAGGCTCTCGAGCATCACGCGACCGGCTACTGCGTCGAGACGGTTTTCAGGCGCGTCGCTCGAGCGAGTCCCGCCCCTCGTGCACGTCAGGCGCTCGAGTCCCGCGCCGCGTGCGCGTGGCTCTGGCGAGTCCCGCGTCCGTGTGCGTCAGGCGACCGAGTCCCGCGCCTCGCCCTTGTCCTCGGCCTCCTGGGACCGCCGCACGGCGAGCACCTTGCCGACCCGCCGCCCGTCGGTGGACTCCACGGTCAGGCTCACCTTTCCCAGGTCGACCGCAGCACCCACGACCGGCACACCGCCGATCCGGTGGTACACGAGCCCGCCGACGGTGTCGTATTCCTCGCGCTCCTCCTCGTCGAGCGTCAGGTCGAACAGCTCGAGCAGGTCGTCAATCGAGGCGCGGCCGTCGAGCCGGGCCTCGTCCTCGGAGAGACGCACGACCATCGGCTCCTCGACGTCGTACTCGTCCTGGATCTCGCCGACGATCTCCTCGATCAGATCCTCGATGGTCACCAGGCCGGCCGTCCCGCCGTACTCGTCGAGGACGATCGCGATGTGGACCTTGCGCCGCTGGAGCTCGTGCAGCAAGTCGTCGATGCTCATCGACTCGGGTACGAAGAGCGGCGCACGCAACAGCTCCCGCAGCTCCGGCCGCTGCCCGCCCGCCTTCAAGTAGGGCAACAGGTCCTTCGCATAGAGGATCCCGTTGATGTTGTCGATCGTCTCCTCGAACACCGGGATCCGCGAATGGCCGGCTTGCACGATCACGTCGATCGCCTCGTCCAGCGTGGAGGTGGCGGGAACGGCCGTGATGTCGATCCGGGGCACCATGACCTCGTGCACGCGTCCCTCGCCGAGCTCGATGACGGCACTGATCATCTGCTCCTCCTCGGCCTCCAGGACGCCCTCCTCGCCGCCCCGCTCCACCAGGATCTTCAGCTCCTCGACGGAGATGGACGCGGGCGTGAGGGAGCGGACGCCGAACAGGCGACTCACGCGCTCGGTGGTCCAGGCCAGGAACGCGATGAGCGGACGGAGCAGCCGGGAGAGGAGCTCGATCGGGCCCGCCACGGTCAACGCCGTTCGCTCGGTGTACGCGAGCGCCACGGACTTGGGCACGAGCTCGCCGAAGATGATGGTGAGCAACGCGATCGCTGCGGTCACGACCAGCAGCGCGATCGCCCCCGCGTAGGCATGGAGCGGCGCGATCCTCTCGAACGCGTGCTGAAGGTGGATCGTCAGGCTCACCGCGGCGAACGCCGAGGCCAGGAAGCCGACGAATGTGACGCCGACCTGCACGACCGCCAGGAAGCGACCGGGCTGCTCCAGCAGCCGCTGCAGGCGCCCGGCGCCCGGCCTCCCCTCTTCCACGAGTTGCTCGACGCGGCTGCGGCGGAGCGAGACCAGGGCGATCTCGGCGGCGACGAAGAACGCGTTGAGGAGGATCAGGACCGCGATGACGAGCAGCTCGCCGAGCGGATTCATCCGTCCTCCCGCGCCGCCTCATCGGCTGCATGCGGATCGCCTGTGTCGGGGCCCGCGCCGTGCACGGGATGCGGTCGTTCGGCCGATGAGTCGCCGGGGTGCGCGCGCGGCTCGCGGATGCGCGCCGGGACCCCCACCGCGAGCTTGCCGGCGGGGACGTTCCGCGTGACCACGGCACCCGCTCCGGTCTTGGCGCCGGGGCCCACCTCGACCGGCGCCACGAGCATGGTATCGACGCCGATGAACGCGTCCGGTCCGATCGTGGTGGGCAGCTTCCGACGGCCGTCGAAGTTCGCGGTGATCGTGCCCGCCCCGATGTTCGTACGCTCGCCGACATGCGCGTCGCCGAGGTAGCTCATGTGGTGCTGCTGGACACCGGGCTCCAGCCGGCTGTTCTTCACCTCGGCGTAGTTGCCGATGTGCCCGCCGCGGCCGATCGACGAACCGGGCCGCAGGTGGGCGAAGGGGCCGATGCGGACGTCGTCCTCGACGACGCTCGACTCGAGGACACTCGCGCGGATCGTGCAGCGTTCGCCCACGACGGTGTCCAGGAGCTGGCTGCCCGACCCCACGACGGTCCCGGAGCCGACGCGCGTGGCGCCCCGCAGGTACACGTCAGGCTCCAGCACCACATCGGGTGCCAGCTCGACGCTCGCGTCCAGGTACACGCTGCCGGGATCCTCCATGGTCACGCCCGCCCGCATGTGGCGCTCGAGCAGCCGGCGCCGCAGCTCCGCCTCGATCACGCTCAGCTGCAGGCGATCGTTCACGCCGGCCAGCTCGCGGGCGTCCGCCACCGGATGGGCCACCACGGCCGCCGCGTCGCGGCGGGCGAGCGCCACGAGCTCGGTCAGGTACAGCTCGCCGGTGGCCGTGGAGGGAGCCACCTCCGCCAGCCGCGCGCGCAGCCAGCCTGCATCGAACGCGTACAGGCCACCGTTCACCTCGCCGATGTCGCGCTCGGCGGCCGAGGCATCTTTCTCCTCGACGATGCGCGACACGTGCCCGCCGGCATCGCGCACCACGCGGCCGTAGCCAGCCGGATCGGCAGGCGCGATCGTGGCGAGCGCCATGACCGCCACTTCCGCCCGTCGCAGCTCGAGCAGGGCGCGTACGGTTCGCACCTCGAGAAGCGGCGTGTCGCCGCTCAGCACCACCAGTTCGGCGGCGCGCTCCGGCAGCACGTCGAGGGCCGCGCGCACGGCGTCCGCCGTCCCGAGCGGCTCGGGCTGCAGCGCCGTCCGGGCCGTGTCGCCGACCGCAGCCGCGACCGCGGACCTGGACGGCGAGTAGAAGACCACCGGCGGACCCTCCGACACCAGGCCGGCCACAAACACAAACTATTCGACCAAACCGCG
>JBJKRK010000066.1:0-10425 GCA_046704705.1 Candidatus Limnocylindrales bacterium
CCGCCGCGGGGGCGGATGTCCGGGACGGGCAGCGGGTGGGGGATGTGTTCGAGCGGTCGGATGGGGTGGAGGTCCGGTTCTCACGTTCGCGGCTGCGGGCCGCGTGCCTGGTCGTCGCCGACGGTGAACCGAGCCGGCTGGCCCGCCGGCTCGATCTCGGGGGTCGTGCACGGCGCACCGCCCTCGGGCTCGAGGTCGACCTCCCGCATCCGCCCGGCAGGTCGAACGACACGATCCTGCTGGATTACCGGCTCGATGCCGGCTATGCCTGGTCCTTCCCGAAGGGCGACCACGCGAACATCGGCGTGATGTCGTCCCGCGCGGGCGTCGGCGCGTCGCTTCGGGGCGATCTCGCCGCGTTTATCCGGGACCTCGGCCTGGACCCCGCCGCCGGACGGGTGCAGGGCCACTGGATCCCGCTCGGGCTGGGCGGCGGCCTCCTGGCTCGTGGCCGAGCGCTGCTGGTGGGCGACGCGGCCGGAACCGCCGACCCGCTGTACGGGGAGGGGATCGCGTACGCCATCGCGTCAGCCCACGTTGCCGCGAGGGCGATCCTCGACTGGGCCGACGGCAGCGCCCCGGATCTCGCTCCCTACGATGGCCAACTCCGCGCCGTGCTGGGACCCCCGTTCGCCCGGCTGGCGCTGGTGGCCAGAACGTTCGCTGCCGCGCGGCGGGCCTCGCTGCTGACCCTCCGCCACAGTGGCTGGGCGCGGCGGGAGGCGATCCGTTCGCTCACCGGGTCGGCGGCCCCGTTCACGCTGCGCGTCGCGGATGCGCCCGGCGAGACGACCCGGCTGGCCCCGTCCGGCTCGTGAAGCGGCCCCTGCGGGCGGCGACCGGCTGAACGAGCGCTGGGGAGCGAGGGGTTCGTGATGGGCGGGAGCGCCGGGGACGCTGGCTCGCGCGCGACGCGATCGCGGTCCGCGCCGGGCCAACGGGAGTCGTCCGCCGATGTGGTCCTGCTGACGGCGATCACGCTGTGGAGCCTGAACTACTCCATCATCAAGTTCGGCATCACCGAGATCCAGCCGCTGGCGTTCCCGCTGATCCGCTTCGGGCTGGGCGGGATCGCGCTGGCGGCGATCGTCCGCTGGCGGGAGGGATCGCTGCGCTTCGAGCGCCGGGACCTGCCGCTGCTGCTGGCCACGGCGGTCCTCGGCATCACGCTGAACCAGATCTGCTTCGTCTTTGCGCTGGCCACGACGAGCGCGACAGACGTCGCCCTGCTGGGCGCCACGGGTCCGATCGTCACCGCGCTGCTGGCCACACTGGTCGGGCTGGAGCGGCCGGGCGCCCGTCACTGGGCGAGCGTGACCATCGGCATGCTCGGCGTGGTGCTGATCGTGCGCGGCGGCGTCGGTGGCGGGTCGGCCGGCGCGACGTTGCTGGGCGACCTCCTCGCCCTCGGGGCTGCCGTCTTCGCCAGCGCGTCGGCGCTCCCGATCCGGCCCCTCATGCAGCGCTACAGCGCGCGACGGATCCTCTCGTTCGAGATGCTCGCCGGCGCGGCGCTGCTCCTGCCGTTCTCGCTGCCGGCGGTGGCAGGTCAGGATTTCGCGGCGGTGTCGGCCGCCGGCTGGGGGGCGCTCGTGTACGCCGCCGTGTTCAGCGGCATGGTCACGAACATCCTGTACTTCACCGGGATCGACCGCGTCGGGCCGTCGCGGGCCGCGGTCTACCAGTACCTGCAGTCGTTCCTCGGCGTGCTCTTCGCCGTGGTGCTCCTGAGCGAGCACGTCAGCGTGCTGCAGCTGGTCGGCGGGCTGATCGTGATCGGGAGCGTCGCCCTGAGCCGGTTGCACCCGCGCGGGCGCGCCGCGATGCTCGTGGCGGGCCTGCTCCGCGCCGGCCGGCGGTAGCCGGACCCCTGTCGCGAGGATCGGCCGCGATCGGCGGCCCTCACCTGTCCACGGGGCTTGGCTCCACCGGCGCTTGCCGCGCCCCCGCTGGCCTTCGCGTCGTCGTGTCCGAACCGGGATCAGGTCGGAGTCGTGGTCGCCTCGCTCCTGACCGTCCGCCCGGCCAGCGCCCAGTAGACGACCGCGCCGACGACGATGCCGAGGATCCAGCTGAAGTCGCTCCCCTTCAGGCCCGCGAAAGCGTTCGACAACGGTCCCACGAAGGACGGTACGGCGAAGGACGCGTTGATCCACAGGAGCGCGGCGATCATGCCCAGGAACTGGGCGATCAACGCGGGCCAGTGGACGCCGCCATTGCGCCAGTACAGGCCGCCGCTCGTGCTGGCCAGCGAAACGCGGTCGTAACGCCTGGAGCGCAGCAGGTAGTCGGTGATGAGGATGCCGAACCAGGGGGCGAGCCACACCACGATGTACAGGAAGAAGCCCGTCAGGTCGTCGTAGAAGTTGCCGTTGAAGAGCACCAGCCCGGTCACGATCGCGACGATGACCGTGTCGATGATCACGGCGCCCCAGCGCTTCACCGGTACGCCGAGCGCCTGCAGCGTGACGCCCGAGGAGTACAGGTCGATCGTGTTGATGGCGAAGAGCTGCACGATGGCGAAGAGCAGGAAGGGGACGACGAACCAGGCCGGGAAGACCGCAGGAATCCCCAGCCCCTGGATGTTCAGCGTCTTCGTCGTGACCGTGGCGGCCAGCGCGCCCATCACCTCGAGCAGGACCGACGGGATCCCGGCGCCGAGCGTCGCCGCCCAGAACGTGTGCCACTTGGGGGTCGTCCGCGGCAGGTAGCGGGAGTAGTCGTTGGCGTTCTCGGTCCAACCCAGGCCGCCCACCGAGATGATCACCACGAGCGCGGTGGTCCAGTCGGCCCACGACGCCTTCGCCGCGAACGAGAGCGACATGTGGCTGGTGAGGATCAGCACCGCCAGGATCGCGAACAGCACGATGAACACGTACGACAGCCAGCGCAGCACGCGCGTCATCGTCGCGTGGCCGAAGAACGGCATCAGGAGCTGTACGGCGGAGGCCAGGATCACCACCGCGATCTTGCCGGGCGCCGAGAGGCTGCTGCCGTACGACGAGAAGAGGAACAACACGGTCGCCACGACGAGGAAGACGCCCTCGATCTCGAAGCCGACCTGCGTGAACCAGTTGAAGAACGCGACCACCCGGTTGCCGTTTGCGCCGAACGGTGCGCGGCTGATCACGAACGCGGTCGTGCCGACCTCAGGCCCCTGCAGGCTGGCCAGACCCAGGAACGCGTAGAAGACGTTGCCGACCACGATCGCGAGCAGCGCCTGACCGAAGGAGAGTCCGAACGTCGAGATCAGGAACCCGTAGAAGAAGAACTCGACGTTGAAGACCGCGCCGGCCCACAGCCAGAACAGGCCGGACGGCTTCATCTTCCGTTCCTCGTCAGGGATGAGATCGATGCCGCGCTGCTCGACCTTGAAGGCCGCATAGCCTTCCGCCTGCGCGACCTGTGCGGCGGCTGCCTGCTGGGACGCCTGGTCTTCCATCGGTCACCCTCGCTGTAGGGAGCAAGAGCCGGCGATCCGACGGCGGGGAGGCGTGACGAGACGAGCAGCACCGTTTTCTGGCCCGCTGGATGGCCGGCGTGTCGTCCCGTCGAGCGTCCCGGCACCCCGGCGTGGGTGCAGCTGCATTGCCGGAACGCCCGGCGCTCCCGCGCGCAGGTGGGTGGATCGCCCCGGCGGCCCCGCCTGCCACGGTGAAGCGTACCCCGATCCACCCCGCAGGTCTGCGGGGCTGGATTCGGTGCGGCGAGCCCGGCACGGCGGCATACACTCGAGACGATGCCTGCCCGCTCCCGTCCCCTCCTGCGCACGGAGCGCACCGCCGATACGGCCGCCATCGGCCGCGTGCACGTGGCCGCCTTCGGCACCGACGCAGAGGCGCGGCTGGTCGAGGCGATCCGACACAGTGATCGGTTCGTTCCGCTGCTCTCGATCGTGGCCGAGGTGGGCGGCACGATCGTCGGCCACATCATGCTGAGCTACGTCGACCTGGTCGACGAGAGTGGCCATCCGGCCGGCCGTGTCCTCGAGCTGGCGCCCCTGGCGGTCGAGCCGGACCGGCAGCGCCAGGGAATTGGCTCGGCGCTCACACGGGCGGCGCTTCGGTCGGCGGGCGCCATGGGCGAGCCGCTCGTGCTCGTCATGGGCCTCCCGGGGTTCTACCGGCGCTTCGGCTTCTCGCCCGCACGATCAGCGGGACTCGACCCGCCGTGTCGCGTGGACGATGACGTGTGGATGGTTCGCCGGCTCCGTCCGGGCCGTCCAGCGTCGCGCCACCCGAACCCACGATGGCGGGTCGTCCGGCCCCCCGCGTTCCTGGCGGTCGAGCCGGAGGCGGTCGAGCTCGACCCCTGAGGTGTTCCGACCACCGTGCAGTCGCTCGCACCGCGCGTGCGATCTTCAATGCATCTGTAACGCTCGGATGGGCGCCGGCCGCGTAGATTCGGGCCGTGGGTACCGCGGGTACCGGTCCCCGGCATCGGGCCTGGAGGTAACTGTTCCGTGCGGGCGACGACGGCTCACGGGGAGATCGCGACGCGACTGGCGAGCGTGCACGGAACCGGCCGTGTCGCCGAGACGCTGTACGCGGTGACCTGCGACCTGCTCATGCCCGATGTCGACGCGCTCCCCGAGGACGAATGGACCCGCCTGAACACGCTCGTGCAGGAGCCTGTCCGTCGCGCCGCGGCAGTCGCGCTGGAGGTCCTCGCCGGCGAGCTCGAGGACGCGCTGGGAGGGTGCCCGTCGAGCTTGCCGACCGGGTCGCCCGCCTGCGCCGTCACGCGGCCCTCGGTCGGGAGTAGCGCCGGATGAGCGGGATGCCCCGCCTCACGCGCCTGCACCGCGCGGCAGTTCCGCGGGGAGATCGCTCGGCCGGCGCGGACGGCCCGCGCGACCTCGACATGGTCTTGCTGCTCGCGGCGATCGCTGTCGTGCTCGTCGGCATCGCGCTGCTCGCCCCCGCACCCTGAGCCTGGCGGACCGAAGTCCGTCACGCAGACAGCGGATGCACCTCCCGCCTGCCGTCCCGGGGCCGTTCATCCCGGCGCAGTGGTCGTTTCGTCCCTTACTTCCGCTCGCGACCGGCGACATCGTCAGGTTCGTCGAGTGATGGGGGCCGGGCCATGGAGGGCACGTGCGGAAGGATCGCGTGCGATGCGGGGCCGCGCAGGCTCCGGCACCTGCGCGACGCGCACCCGCGGTTCCGGGCGGCGTCCCGGTTGACGACACCACCGTCGTCGAGGATCCGCTCCTGGGTCGCCTGGCGAGCGCGGAGGGGCTCTTCGTCACCGACGAGCGGCAGCGCATCGTGGCGTGGTCGAGCGCGGCGCAGCGCCTGCTGGGCTACGCACCCGAGGAAACGATCGGGCGGCCCTGCTACCTCGTCATCATGGGGCGGGAACCCCAGGGCCATCCGATCTGCCGGCGCGACTGCCAGGTGGTGCGGAACGCGCGGCGCAGGCGCGGCACCGCGGCGTACTCGATCGCCGCGCGCGGGCGGGACGGGGAGATCAAGCACCTGGAGAACAGCGTGCTCGTGCTCGACGGCGAGAGGGGCGGGTTCCGCGTGCTGCACCAGCTGCGAGCATCGTCGGGCCAGGGAGGTTCCGTGCCAGGGCGCGGTCGTCGCCCGCGTGCCGGAGACAATCGGGGCGCAGACGCGCCGCTCGTGCACACCGAGCCGCTGACGCGACGCGAGCTCCAGGTGCTCAACCTGGTGGCCGCCGGCTCGACGACGGACGACATCGCCCGGCAGCTGGCGATCAGCGTGCTCACGGCCCGGAACCACATCGCGAATGTCGAGCGCAAGCTCGGCGCCCGCAACCGCCTCGAGATGGTGCTGTTCGGCATGCGCGCCGGGCTCGTCTGAGGGCCGTCCGGCGGACGCGCCCAGTCCACGCCAGGGGACAGCTGCCGCGTCCGGTGAATCGTGTGCGCGGCTGGTACACACGCACCATGAAATGGCGCGCCGGCCACTCTACAGTGACCCAGGACCGCCGGATCGCCCTCGGCCGGCGGTGCGTCCTCCTGCTGCATCGATGGGCCCTGGCGGTGGGGCGTTTGCTGGGGAGCGACTGATGTCCCCGCGCGGAGGACGCATGCGACGATGAACGCGCTCGATCTCGCACGCTGGCAGTTCGGGATCACCACCGTCTACCACTTCCTGTTCGTGCCCCTGACGATCGGGCTCGCGTTCCTCGTGGCCGCCCTGCAGACTGCCTGGGTCCGCTCGGGCAACGAGCGGTACCTGCGGCTCACCCGGTTCTACGGCGAGCTTTTCCTCATCAACTTCGCCCTGGGCGTCGTGACCGGGATCGTGCAGGAGTTCCAGTTCGGGATGAACTGGAGCGCGTACAGCCGCTTCGTCGGCGACATCTTCGGGGCGCCGCTCGCGATCGAGGGCCTGCTGGCGTTCTTCCTCGAATCCACATTCCTGGGGCTCTGGATCTTCGGCTGGGACCGCCTGCCGAAGCTCGCCCACCTGGCCACGATCTGGATTGCCGCGATCGGCACGCTGCTGTCGGCGCTGTTCATCCTCGCCGCGAACTCGTGGATGCAGGACCCGGTGGGCTACACGATGAACGCGGGCGCAGGTCGGGCCGAGCTGACCGACTTCCTTGCCGTGCTGACCAGTCCCGTCGTCGTGACCGCGTTCCTCCACACGATCGTCGCGGCGTTCCTCACGGCGGGCGCCTTCGTCGCCGGCGTGGCGCTCTGGCGCATCTGGCGGAACGACCGGGATTCCGACGCGTTCCGCTCGGCGGCGCTGATGGGCGCCTCGGTGGTGCTTGTCGCGGCGGTGCTCGCGCTGGCCACAGGGGATCAGCAGGGAAAGGTCCTCACCCGTGTGCAGCCGATGAAGATGGCCGCGGCCGAGGCGCTGTACCAGACAGAGCAGCCGGCGTCCTTCTCACTCCTCACCATCGGCACCCTGGACGGTCGGACGCAGCTCTTCTCGATCCGCATCCCCGACGTGCTCTCGTGGCTGGCCACGGGCTCCATCGACGGCACGGTCGAGGGCATCAACAACCTGCAGTCGCAATACCAGGCGGCCTACGGCCCCGGTGACTACGTGCCGTACGTGCCGGTGACGTACTGGAGCTTCCGGCTGATGATCGGCATGGGCGTCCTGGCGGGGGCCGCCGCACTCTGGATGCTCTGGGCCCTGCGCCGCCGCGAGCGACCGGTCGGTCGCCACGTCGTCTGGGTGGCCGCGCTGCTGCCATTCGTGCCGATGGCGGCCAACATCCTGGGCTGGATCCTCACCGAGATGGGACGCCAGCCCTGGCTCGTGTTCGGCCTGATGCAGACCCAGGCGGGTGTCTCGCCGGGCACCTCGGCCCTGGAGGTGCTGATCACCCTGGTGGGCTTCACCGTGCTGTACGGCGCGCTTGCCGCCATCGAGGTCGGGCTGCTGCTCCGGCGCATCCGCGCGGGCCTGCCCGCGGTCACGGCGCGGGACACCGACGAGCTCGGACGCCCCGTGGCGTTCGGCTACTGAGGGAGGCACCCCCGTGGAACTCACGACAGTCTGGTTCGCGCTCATCGCGATCCTGTGGATCGGCTACTTCGTCCTCGAGGGCTTCGACTTCGGGGTGGGCATGCTCCTCGTGTTCCTGGGTCGCGGTGATCGGGAGCGCCGGGCCATGCTGAACACGATCGGGCCGGTCTGGGATGGCAACGAGGTGTGGCTGCTCGTCGCGGGCGGCGCGACGTTCGCTGCGTTCCCCGACTGGTACGCGACCCTGTTCAGCGGCTTCTACCTCGCGCTGTTCCTCATCCTCGTCGCGCTGATCGTGCGCGGCGTCGCCTTCGAGTTCCGCAGCAAACGCCCCGAGCCGTGGTGGCGCGCGCGGTGGGATCTGGCGATCGTCGTCGGCTCGCTCCTGCCCCCGCTGCTGTGGGGCGTCGCCTTCGCCAACATCGTGCACGGCGTCCCGATCGACGCGCACCAGGAGTACACAGGCAACCTGTTCACGCTGCTCAACCCGTACGGCTTTCTCGGCGGCCTGACGCTCGTCGCGCTCTTCGCCACACACGGTGCGCTCTTCCTCGCCCTGAAGACCGACGGTGACCTGCGCGCGCGGGCCAACGCAGCCGCCGAGCGTGTCGGGATCGTCGCCGCGGTGCTGGCCGTGCTGTTCCTGGGCTGGGCCCAGCTGACGCGCGGTGGAGGTGCCTCGCTCGCGCTGGCCGTGATCGCGGCCGTGGCGTTCGTGGGCGCGCTTGCGGCGAATCGGCTGCGGCGGGAAGGCTGGGCGTTCGTCGGCACCTCCCTCGCGATCATCGCGGCCGTCGCGTCGCTGTTCGCCGGGCTCTTCCCCGATGTGATGCCGTCGACGCTGAACGCCGCGTACAGCCTCACGACCACGAACGCGTCGTCAACGCACTACACGCTTACCATCATGACGTGGGTTGCCGTCATCTTCACTCCGCTCGTGCTGATCTACCAGGGATGGACGTACTGGGTGTTCCGCCGGCGCATCTCCGCGGACCAGCTGCCCATCGCCGGGGAGCAGTAGCCGCTCGCCGAGGGCCGTCGGCCGCCGACCGCCGTTGGCGTCCGTCCCCGGGTGCCCTCGGGCGGCGGCTGCCCACGGTGGCGGGGCGGCGGCTGTCCACGGCAGCGGGGCGGCGACCCCTCACCGGCAGGCAATCGGCTCAGTCGCGACGGCCGACTCCGTCGTGACGGCCGCGCACGGGGTGCTTCTCCTGTGAGGCCCTTCGATGGGAGGTTGTTGCGGTACGCCCGCGAGACCGCGTTCGGGCTCGCCGCGGCGGTCGCGTTCGGGATCGTCACGGCGGGTCTGGCGGTCGCGCAGGCAGCGCTCCTCGCCGGTGCCGTCGACAGCGTGTTCCTGCGGCGGGCGACGCTGGGCGACCTTGCCGCGCCGCTCGCATTCCTGGCGCTGGTCCTGACGGGTCGCGCGGTCACCGCCTGGGGCCAGGAGAGCGTGTCGCACCGTATCGCCGCCGCGGTGAAGTCGCAGCTGCGGCAGCGCGTGCTGGCGCAAGCCGTCCAGCTGGGCCCTGTCTGGGCGTCGGAGGCGCACGGCGGCGAGATCGTCACGCTGGTGACGCGTGGCCTCGACGCGCTCGACGTGTACTTCGCCCGCTACCTGCCCCAGCTCGCGCTCGCGGTCGTGGTGCCGGTGGTGGTGGTCGTCGCGCTCGCGATGGTCGATGGTGTGACGGCACTGACCGTCGTGCTGACGGTCCCCTTGATCCCGGTCTTCATGGTGCTCGTCGGCCGCGCCACCGAGCTGCGCCGGCAGCGGCGCTGGATGGCACTGGCGCGCCTCGCGGGGCACTTCCTGGACGTCGTCCGCGGCCTGCCCACCCTGAAGGTCTACGGCCGCTCCCACGCGCAGCTGGCGTCGCTGCAGCAGGTCAACGACGAGTACCGCCGCGAGACGCTGTCGACCCTGCGGGTCGCGTTCCTCTCGGCTTTCGTCCTCGAGCTCATCGCGACCCTGTCCGTGGCCCTGATCGCGGTGGGGATCGGCCTGCGCCTCGTGGCCGGCGAGATGTCGCTGCGGACCGGACTGTTCGCCCTGATCCTGGCGCCGGAGGCGTACCTTCCGCTGCGGCAGCTCGGCGCGCGCTATCACGCGAGCGAGGAGGGTCTGGCGGCCGCGCAGGCCGCGTTCAGGATCATCGAGACGCCTCCTCCCGTGGGCGGCGCGCGGCGCGACGTTCCGGCGCTCCGGGAGGGGTGCCTGCGCATCCGGGCCGTGCGCGTGGACCACCCGGATCGCCAGCTGGCAGCGCCCGCCGGCGTCTCCTTCGACGTCCGTCCCGGCGAGGTCGTGGCGCTTCGGGGGGCGAGCGGGGCTGGCAAGACCACGCTGCTCCAGGTCATCCTCGGGTTGCGTCCGGCTGACGCAGGCGACGTGGTGATCGAGGGGCCCGGCGGCGATCAGGCGACGGTCGGGGGGCTCGAGCAGGAGGCCTGGCATCCACACGTCGCCTGGGTGCCACAGGATCCCTTCTTCGTCCCTGGAACGGTTGCGGAGAACGTGCGCCTCATCGCCCCCGAGGCGTCGGACGCCGCGATCCGCGAGGCGTTGGCGGATGTCGGGCTGGGAGCCATCGAGCCGTCGACCCATCTCGGCGAGCACGGGCTCGGACTTTCCAGCGGGCAGCGGCGGCGGCTCGCCCTCGCCCGGGCGCTCCTGCGCGATGCGCCCTTGCTGCTTCTCGACGAGCCGACGGCGGGCCTCGACGCCACCTCCGAGCAGGAGGTGCTCGAGGTCGTGCGCAGGGCTGCCCGGGAGCGCCGGACGGCCGTCGTGCTCGTCGCACACCGCCCGGCGGCCGTCGCCATCGCCGACCAGGTCGTGCCCGTCGAGTCGCGGGCACTGGCGGCATGATCGCGTCGGGTGGGCCCACGCACGGGCCCGTGCGTGGGCCCACCCGACGCGATCATGCCGCCAGTGCCCGCGACTCGACGGGCACGACCT
>JBJKRK010000067.1:0-12617 GCA_046704705.1 Candidatus Limnocylindrales bacterium
TGCCGCGGTTGTCGGCGCGGGCAGTGGCGTCGCCGCCGGCGCGGGCGATGCCGGGGGCGCCGGATCCGTCGGCGCGATGCCCTCGAGGTCGAGGACGGGGCTGCCGCTGGCTGTCCGGTCGAGCGCGACGACCAGGTCGAGGTTCGAGCCGGGGATCGTCATCAGGCCCTGCGGCAGGCCGGCCAGCTGGTTCGACAGCACCACGGGCCCCGACCACAGCAGCCGACCCCCGGCCGAATGGATGACAAGATACGGTGCCGGGCCGTAGCTGCTCTGATGGATCACGAAGCCGTCGACGGTGAGCGGCGTGTTGACGTGGATCGTCTTGCGCGCGATCTCCTGCCCGTTGCGGTACACGCCGACCGTGGTCCGGTAGTCGATCACCGACCCGTTGGGCCGCTCGGGTGCGGCGAAGGCGAGGTTCTTGACGATCAGGTCGTTCGGCGTGCCGACCGGCTGCACGGGCGAGCTCTGCCCGACGCCCAGCAGCAGCACCGCCTGGTAGCCGAACGCCGCGGTGACGGCGCCCGCGGTCAGGAACAGGATCAGGCCGAGATGCGTGATGAGCGTCGCCAGCTTGAAGTACTGGTTCCGATCGCCGTACAGGGTGATGCCACCCGGCCGGCCTGCCGCCTCTGCCGCGCCGTCCCGGCGGACGACATAGCGATGGCGGCGCAGCACGTGCTCGATCTCCGCCTCCCCCGGTCCCGCCTGGTCGAACTCGGCGCGGTGCGGGAGCCGCAGGTCGTAGAACGCGGCCGGCTGGACCACCCGCACGTCCCGAACGCCGTGCCACAGCCGCGGCAGTCGGTCGAGCGTACAGACGGCGATGCTGACCACGAGCAGCGCGAGCAGGCTGACGAACCACCACACGGTGAAGACATGGAAGAAGCCGAGCTTCTCGAACACATCGGCCAGCAGCGGACCCACGTTCCAGCCCGCGAGCGTGACCGGGTCGTACCGCTGGTGGATCGAGGCCATCTCGCTCGCGTACAGCGACGGGTTGTGCAGCGCGCTCGTATCGAGCTGCGGCACGAGCGTGCCGACCAGCCCGGACATGGCCAGGAAGACGATCTGGATGACCGCGAAGCGGACGCTCGTCAGGAGCCGCCAGACCGCCTCTCCCAGCCTCGAGAGCGGGTCGCCGACGTGCTCGCGGCGGGATTGCTCGATGACCGCGGTAGTGATGGCGAAACCCTAGGCCACGACGGCGGCGCGCACCGCGCGCAGCCCACCGGCGAGGTCTGCGGCCAGGTCGTGGACGTCTTCGAGCCCCACGGACAGGCGAACGAGGCCGGGTGCGATGCCTGCGTGCTCGAGCTCGTCCGAGGAGAGCTGCCGGTGCGTGGTCGACGGCGGGTGGACCGCAATGGTATGGACGCTGCCGAGCGAAGCGGTCCGCTCCGGGATGCGCAGGGCGTCCAGGAACACCGCCCCCGCCTCGCGCGTGCCCAGGTCGAACGCCAGCATCCCGCCCCCGAGTCGGAGCTGCCGGCGCGCCACCTCGGCCTGCGGATGGCTGGCCAGACCCGGGTAGTACACCCGTCGCACAGCGGGATCTGCCTCCAGCAGCCCGGCCAGCGCCAGCGCACTTGCCGAGTGGCGCTCCATGCGCAGGGCCAGCGTCTCGATCCCGCGGACCACCAGGAACGCGCTGAACGGCGACACGATCCCGCCTGTCTCCACCGACACCCTGCGCACGTCCGCGATGCGCCGATCCGGGCCGCACACGACGCCGGCGAGGACGTCGGAGTGCCCACCCAGCCACTTCGTCGCGGATTCGATCACCAGGTCCGCGCCGAGCTCGACGGGACGACAGAGGTAGGGCGAGGCGAAGGTGTTGTCCACGACCAGCGGGACGCGGCGCTGGTGGGCGATCGCGGCTAGCGCCCCGAGGTCGGCGACGACGATGGTGGGATTGGAGATCGTCTCGACGTACAGCAGGCGCGTCCGATCGGTGAAGGCCGCGCGAACGGCAGCGTGGTCCGTCGGGTCGACGAAGGCCGTCTCCACGCCGAGTCGCGCCAGCTGGCCAGTGAGCAGCGTCTGCGTGCTGCCGTAGAGGGCCCGCGCGGCGACCACGTGGGCGCCGGTGCCGAGGAAGGCGAGCAGCGTGGCGGCGACCGCAGCCATGCCGCTGCCGAACGCCAGGCCGGCCTGCGCGCCTTCGAGATCCGCCACGGCCGCGGCGAGGGCGTCCGCGGTGGGGTTGTCGATGCGCGAGTACGCGTAGCCCGGGCGACGATCACCCAGCACGTCGGCCAGTTCCTCGGTACCCGCCGAGCGAAACGTGGCCGTCTGGTAGATCGGCACCGCCGTGGGTTCCTGCCGCACCTCCGGCGCGCGGCTGGCCACGCGGATGGCGCGTGTGGCGAACGCGGGCATGGACGGTCGGGCGTCGTCACTCATGGATGGCGCCATCCTACACCGGGGGGCCGGAGTGTCCCTCCCGCGACGCATCAGCCCGGCCCGGCGGCTCGGTGGAGGCCTGGTGCACGCCGACCGTGACCCGGTCTTTGCCCGACCGCTTGGAGCTGTACATCGCCAGATCGGCGGAAGCGAGGAGCGCGTCCGCCGTTCGTCCGTCGTCGGGGTACGACACGGCACCGATGGAGAGCGTCAGCGCAATCGAGCGAAGCGCACCGCCGACCGTCGTCTGGCGGGCAGGCAGGGCGGCGACCGCGAAACGGATCTTCTCGGCCACGACGAACCCGCCCGTCGGGTCGGTTTCGGGTAGCAGCACCACGAACTCGTCGCCGCCGTAGCGAGCCGCGACGTCGATCCGCCGGAGGCATCCGCGAATGGCATCCGCGACCTGACGGAGCGCGAGGTCGCCGACGTGGTGTCCGAAGGTGTCGTTGATCTGCTTGAGCTCGTCGAGGTCCATCATGAGCGCGGAGAAGCGCCGACCGGTCCGCCCGGCCCGCTCGATCTCGCGCTCGATCGCGGCGAAGAAGTACGTCCGGTTGTACAGCTGCGTCAGGGGGTCGCGCAGCGAGAGATGGATGGCAGCATCGCGAACCCGTCGCTGCTCGCGTCCGACAGTCACACCGACAAAGGCGAGCAGCCAGATCGCGAGGACGTTGAGCACGACCGCCACCGCCTCGGCGCTGCTCAGCGGGAGGCTCGACGGCCCGACGGCGACCGCCAGCAGGTAGCTCGCCGAGGCCGCCGTCGCCAGAGCGGCGGCCGTTGCCAGGCCCACCGTGAGCGCGACGCCCGCCACGACCAGCTCGTAGGTGAAGAAGAACGGGCTCCGCCAGCCGCCCGTGAGCGCGACGAAGAGCGTGATCAGCACGATCGCCAGGCTGGCCTCGACGACGAATCGCGCCGGGCCGAGGATGCGGGCCGGCAGCGAGCCCTGCATCGCGAGCACGAGCACCGCCGCGAGCCCGAGCGTCACGTAGATCGCGGTGGCGTTCTCCTGCCAGGCGCCACTGGCCCCGACCGCGATGGCGCTCGCGACGAGCACCACGAAGCCCACCGTGCGGACGATCCTGTCGTACGTGCCCGCGTCCAGACCGAGCGACCTGCCGCCGGTGGCGGCCAGAGCCGGCGCGTCGAGTGGCAACTCAGACGGATCGAGCGGCACGGATGCGTCGGACGGCTGCTCGAACGGCGAACGCCGCCCGAAGAGCGGCGGAAGGGCGACGGCGGCAGTGATGGCCAGGTTGGCCAGGACTGCCAGCGCCAGGAGAGTGATGATCGATTGGGTCGGCACGCGGCCCGATCGCCTCCGGGGCTACGCCTCCTGCGGGCTGATCGTCATGCGCGGCCCGGGAGCGTCGGCGGCCATTGTACCGCCGGGATTCGCCCACACCGCCCACGGCGGGGCGGTATCGGTGCCGGGGCGCACCGCTTGCGTGAACTGTCCAGGGTCGGCCGTGAGGCGATGCGGCCCGCGAGTTGCGCGAACCGTTCACGGCCGGCGGCGGGGCGATGCGGCCCGCGAGCCCACCGCATTGGCTCGTTGTCGCGATCCAAACGACCTGCTAGTGTCCGGGAATGGAACCCTCGCGAGCGGTCTTCTCAGAGCGCCCGGCGACGGCGGGACTCACACCGCTCGACCAGCAGATCATCGAGCAGCTCCTCGCCGATGGCCGGCGCCCCTTTACCCGGATCGCGGCTGACCTCGGCGTGAGCGAGGCCGCGGTTCGTGCACGCACCAACCGTCTCATCGAGCGCGGCGTCCTGCGCATCGTCGGCCTCACCGACCCGCGGATGGTGGGCCTCGGTCAGCAGGCGACGCTGGGCGTCCGCTGCGGGCCCGACAAGGTCCTCGAGGTTGCCCGCAAGGTCGCCGGACATCCCAACGTGCTCTCCGTCGCGGTGACCGCGGGCCGGTACGACCTGCTCGTGGAAGCGGCGTGCCGCGACAACGAGGCGCTGCTCGGCCTCGTGGAGGAGCTGCGTCACATCCCGGGCGTGCGGGACTCCGAGACGTTCGTCTACCTGCGCGTCGTCAAGGCCTCATATCGCCCGCACGACGGCTGACGGTCCCGCTCCAGTCCACGCACGGCGGCTGACCGTCGCCGTCTGGAGCTAGTCGAGCGAGATGCTCTCGCGCCGGTGCAGGCGCTCCGGTGGCTCATGCTCGAGCCGGTCGATCCAGCGATCGAGCAACGAGCGGGCCGCGAGCAGCTGCTCCCGACGGGCGGCCCGCAGGTGCCCGCGCGTCTCCGAGGGGAGCAGCCGACGCAGGAGCGGCTCCAGGCCGGGCTCGTGCACGCGGGCCTCCATCTCGGCCAGTCGCTCTTCCAGCACGGCGATCCGCGCCTCCATGTCCGGGGTTGTCTCTGCAGTGCTCATCGTCTCGACGCTCCTGCTCTCTCGTGCGGTGGAACCGCGAACCGAATCTTCAGCGTGTGGTCATCGAAGCCGGCGCCGGCAGTTGCCGCGTCCAGCAGCAGCCTCGGCAGGATCAGATTACGGCGCCAGGAGCCAACCTGAACCACCAGTTCGTCGCCGAACCGGCGGAGCTTCACCTGCTCCTTCGAGGTGAAGGGCAGCTCGAGCGCCAGTTCGTAGCCGCCGTCGACCCGCTCGACGGTGTACGGCCGCCCGCGATAGAAGAACGCCGTCGGGTCGTCGTCGCCGAAGACCTTCGCGCCGAGCTGGCGCAGCATCGCCTCCCCGACCACTTCCTGCTCGAAGAAGGGCGCCGAGCGGATCGGCACCGGCGCAAACGACTCCCGCACGAGCGGCCAGTAGCGCTGCTGCATTTCTCGCCACGCACCGAAATAGCCACCGGTGTCCTCGGGCAGCACCCTGTTGCAGACCACCAGGTCCGTGGGGTAGCCGTACAGGTGGAAGTAGGTGAACGAGCGCTGCGCCTCCTTGATCACCATCTTCTCGAGGTTGAGCACGACGCGGACCGAGGTGAGGTCCGGGTTCGACAGCAGGTCGTGCATGTGCTCGAGGCGGTGGAAGAGTTCCTCGCCGGCGCTGTACACCGCGTCGTCGGGCACGGGCATGCCGATCACGCGCCCGACGATCGGGCTGGTGAGCTGGCCGATGCGCCGCGAGATCGGGTAGATCTTCTCGATCCACCATTTCCCCGCCTCGGGCAGCGAGAGCAGCTTGAGGGTCTCGCCGGTCGGCGCGGCGTCGACGACGATGACATCGTAGTCGCCCCGGTCGTGATGCTCGGCGATCCAGAGCAGGCTGGCCAGCTCGTCCATACCGGGAAGGATGCTCATCTCCTCCGACATGACGGAGTCGAGGCCACGCCACTGGAAGACGCTGGCGACGTACGCCTGGATCGTGCCCCAGTACTTCGCCACGTTGTGGAAGATCTCGGATTCCTGGCCCCAGAGGTTCGGCCCGATGGGCGTGGGCTCGGGACCGAGCGACACGTCGAACGAGTCCGCGAGGCTGTGCGCCGCATCGGTCGAGAGAACGATCGTGCGGTATCCCCGCGCAGCGGCAAGCAGCCCGGTGGCGGCCGCGATGCTGGTCTTGCCGACGCCACCCTTGCCCGTGTAGACGATGATGCGTGCCATTCGCAGACGGCGCTCCTTTGCTCTGGCGGAATCTTCCTCCAGAGCGGCTGAGCTGTCTCTCCCGGGCGCGAGTGTCTCTCCCGGGGCGCCACGGCGCGCAGGGTCACCCTCCGGAGCCGCGCCCGTCAGGTCGGAACCGCCTGCTCCTCGAGCCAGGGCTCGTCGCGGTCCGGTTCCACGAGGGGCTCGCCCACGAGTTCGGCCAGGCGTCGGGCGATGGGCCACCAGCTGAACCGCGCGGTGACCTGACTCGCGCGGACCTCCACAAGCCGCTCTGGCGCCACGTACGCCGGGAGCGTGCGGTCGAGAATGGCTTCGATCTCGTTACGGAACGCGTCGTTCGTGCTGCGGACGCCGTCGGCCCGGAGCGGGATGTCCGGCAGCAGCCGCACGAAGAGGTCGTAGGTCCCCGTCCAGTGCCGGACGAACGGCTCGACCGAGAAGATGTCGCGCCCGCCCGTGGCGCGCAGCTGGTAGGCCCAGTTGTCGATCACCGCGCGATCCGTCACCAGGATGTCCGCCCGGTGTGCGAGCTCGAGTTCCTGGCGGACCTGGCTCACCAGCACCCACAGCTGTGCCTCGGCCGTTGCCTGTTCGTTGAAGGGCAGGGGGCAGTCCCGCACGACTTCGCGGCCCATCTCGACGCTCCTGCCGGCACGGCCGACGGTGGAGGCGAAGGCATGCACGGCGTTGGTCTTGCGGACCGAGTGGGAGCCGATGAAGGCGATCTTGGCCGATCTGGACCAGGGCACAAACGAACCTCCGGACGACCCTGCCACTCTGCCACACGCCGCGTCTCGCCGCATGGCCTGCACCACGCTCCGGTCCAGGGCAAGATCGAGCGCACGCAGACGGCGTCACTGTGGCGGCGCGGGCGCGTACCGGGTACAGTCCGACCGTGCGAGCCCGCCGGAAGGCCGAGCGACACGCCGCCTCGCCGTCATGGCTGGCGATCGTCCTCGCCCTCACGCTCACCGGCTGCTCCTCGACAGCCCCCCGATCGCCCGACACGCATGTCGCGTCCTCGACGCCGCTGGCAGTCGCCGGCCCGACGGCGAGCGTGGCGGCACCCACGCTCACACCCGCGCCCACGACTGCCCCGGTCGACTGGAGCGATTGCGGCAACGGGTTCCAGTGCGGTTCGATCGACGTCCCGCGTGACTATGCGAGCCCCACCGGTCCAAGCATCCGGCTCGCGCTTCTCCGCCTGCCCGCCACGGATCCCGCGCGGCGGATCGGATCGCTCGTGGTGAACCCGGGTGGCCCCGGCGCTTCCGGGATCGACTTCGTCCGCGCGAGCGCGGAGACGCTCTTCCCCGCCAGCATCCGCGCCCGCTTCGACATCGTCGGGTTCGACCCGCGGGGGATCGGCGCGAGCACGCCCATCCGGTGCGTCGACAGCCTCGACCACTTCACGCCCGTCGATGCTCGTGCGGAGACCGCCGCCGACCTGGCGAACCTGGTGGCGGGCGCAAAGGCGTTCGCCGCTGGCTGCGAGGCGCGCAATGCCGACCTGCTTCCGTATCTCTCGACCGAGAATGTCGCGCGCGATCTCGACCGGATCAGGGCCGCCCTGGGGGACGCGAAGCTCACGTATCTCGGCTTCTCGTACGGGACCCTCATCGGGTCGATGTACGCGTCGCTCTTCCCCTCCCACATCCGCGCCCTCGTGCTGGACGGCGCGATCGACCCCAGCCTGAGCCTGGCGCAACTCCGCGAGGGGCAGGCACGCGCGTTCGAGGGCGCGCTGGATCGTCTGCTCTCGAGTTGCGGGACACAGCGGTCGTGCCCCTTCTACTCGGGCGGCAACCCCGGGGCGGCGTTCGACACACTGATGCGGCGGATCGACGCGCACCCCCTCCCCACCCCACAGCTGACCGACCGGGAGCCGACGGGTCCGACCCAAGCGTGGCAGGGCGTCCTGGAGGCGCTCTACTCCCGAGCGGCATGGCCCCTCCTGGACGAGGCGCTCGCCGAAGCGGCGCGCGGCGACGGGAGCCTGCTCCTTGCCATGGGCGACCCGTACCGCGGGCGCCTGCCCGACGGCGGCTACTCCAACGAGGAGGATGCGTACGACGCGGTGACGTGCCTGGATTGGCCGGCCCCGCGATCGCTTTCCGCGTACGCATCGCTGGCCACCGCCTTCAGTCGTGTGGCTCCCCGCTTCGGCCGCCTGCTGGCCTACAACGATGTCGAGTGCGCGTTCTGGGCGGTGCCGCCCGAGCGGACGCCGGCGCCGGTCGCCGCGCCGGGCGCTCCGCCGATCGTCGTGGTGGGAACCACGGGCGATCCGGCCACGCCGTACCAGTGGGCGGTGAACCTGTCGCACCAGCTCCGCTCGGCCGTGCTCCTGACGCGCCAGGGCGAGGGGCACACCGCGTACGGGCAGAGCAGCTGCATCGATGCCTCCGTGAATGCGTACCTGCTCGACCTGACGGTGCCCCAGCGGGGCCTCATCTGCGGCTGACCTCCGGGCTATTGACGGCCGCAGGAGGTGTAATGCTACTGTCACGCGAAAGCGTCAAATAGATCGCACGCTGCAACCTGTTCGAGCAGCCGAGGGGCCGGACAGCGGGAGTCGTGGCGATCCCGCAGGAGGATCTCCCCCAGGTGAAGAAGCCCCTCGGCCTGGCCGTGTTGGCCTGTAGCACGGTCCTGGTCTCCTCTGTGTTCTCGCCGCAGCCGTCCGCTGCGGCACCTGCCGGCTTCGAGGCCGAGACGATGTCGCTGCCCGCCGCAGAAGGCACGGTCGTCGCCGACAGCTCGGCAAGCGGCGGCCAGGCCCTGCTCATCTGGAGCGACGGCAGCGCGACCGAGTCCGTCGCCACCGACGCGATCGACGCGATCGACGTTCGGGCGCGCGGCGACGAGTGCGCCGGCGCGCCGACGATGGTGCTCGCGGTCGATGGTCGGACGGTCGGCACCTGGTCGGTCGCCTCGTCGAGCTGGGCCGACTACTCGGTCAGCATCGCGTTGCCCGCCGGCACGCATGCCTTCACGCTCAGCTACACGAACGACTTCGTGGGTGACGGCTGCGACCGCAACCTGTACGTGGATCGGGTGAACCTGGCGGCGCCCGCGGCACCTGCCGCGACGCCGTCGCCACTGCCCACCGCAACGCCGTCGCCACTGCCCACCGCAACGCCGTCGCCACTGCCCACGCCACCTCCGCCAGCCCCGCCGAGCGCCACGCCGCCGGCGGCGACCTCGACCTCGCCGCTGGTCGGGATGACGTGGTATGTGGACCCGAACTCGAACGCGGCCCGCCAGGTGCTGGCATGGCAGTCGTCGCAGCCGACCGATGCGGCCGAGATCGAGAAGATCGCCCGGGAGCCGGAGGCCGACTGGTTCGGTGACTGGAGCGGCAGCATCCAGCAGGCGGTCGCGGCCCGCGTGGCCGCCATCGACGCGGCGGGGGCCACACCCGTCCTGGTCGCCTACGACATACCGCTCCGCGATTGCGGCAGCTACTCGAGCGGCGGCGCCTCCTCGCCCTCCGCGTATCGGAGCTGGATCCGCGGGTTCGCGGCGGGGATCGGGTCCTCGCGGGCGGTCGTGATCCTCGAGCCAGACGCGCTCGCCGGCCTGGACTGCCTCACCCCGAGCCAGCAATCCACCCGCCTCGCCCTGCTGTCAGATGCCGTATCCGTGCTCACCGCGCATGCCGGGGTGTACGTCTACATCGACGCGGGCAACTCGACCTGGCACAGCGCCCAGGTGATGGCCGACCGCCTGGGGGCGGCAGGCATCTCCAGGGCGCAGGGCTTCTCCCTGAATGTCTCGAACTTCCTGGCCACGAACAACGAGGTCGCATACGGCAATGCGGTCTCTGCGCTGGTCGGGGGCAAGCACTTCGTCGTGGACACCAGCCGCAACGGCCTGGGGCCCGCGCTGGATGGACAGTGGTGCAATCCTCCGGGGCGCGCACTGGGCACCGCTCCGACGGCCTCGACCGGGCAACCGCTCGTCGACGCGTATCTCTGGATCAAGCACCCGGGCGAGTCGGACGGCACGTGCAACGGCGGCCCATCTGCCGGGTCGTGGTGGGCCGACTACGCCCTCGGACTCGCGGAGCGGGCCGGCTCCTGAGGCTCGCTTCGGCGCCACGCCGCCGGCCCCTGTGCGTCCACGGGGGCCGGCGGCCCGACCGGTGATAGCATCACCGGACCGTGGCCGTATCCCCTCGTCGGCCGGCTTCCGTTCGAATCAGTCCGCGGTGGCCGCGCTCACATCCTCGCGCCGCGTACGCGGCGACTGTTCGTCGCCACCTCCGCCCGCCGCGTGCCCGCAGCGTGGCATGGCTCGCGGCCCCACTCCTGGGGACGCTCTCCTGGCTGGCAGCTGCGAACGCCGTCGCCGCGGCGGAGTCCATCCCGGAGCCGTCCCTGCCCGGCCTGCTGGGCGACTGGTCGTTCGATCCATCGATCCAGCTGCCGCTCCTCCTCACCGCGGCCGCGTACCTGTACGCCGTGCGGCGGGTCAACCGCCAGCACCCAGGCAATCCGGTTCCCACGCCGCGCACGATCGCCTTCCTTGCCGGACTGGCGTTCATCGAGGTGGCGCTCCAGGGTCCGATCAACGCATACGACGACATCCTCTTTGCCGACCACATGATCCAGCACATCCTGCTCATGATGGCCGCCGCGCCGCTGCTCGTGCTGGGGGCCCCCATCACCCTCGCCCTTCGCGTCGCGTCGCCGCGAGTCCGCACGCGCTGGCTCCTTCCTGTCCTCCACAGCCGGCCGGTCGAGTGGCTGAGCAACCCGCTTGTCGCCTGGCTGCTGTTTGCCGGCGCGCTCTGGGGTACCCACTTCTCCGGCATCTACGAGCTGGCCCTCGAGAACGACACGGTCCACTACCTGGAACACGTCCTGTACCTCGCGGTCGCATTGCTGTTCTGGTGGCCCATGCTGGGGCGGGATCCCAGCCGCTGGCGCCTGCCCTACCCCGTGCGGCTCGTCCTGATGTTCCTGCAGATGGTGCAGGGCTCGTTCCTTGGGGTCGCGATCCTCAACTCCGAGACGCCGCTGTACCGCCACTACGTCGACCTGCATCTCGCCTGGATCAGCCCCCTCGCCGACCAGCAGACTGCCGGTGCGACCATGTGGGTCTTCGGCTCGCTCGGCTTCCTCGTGTTCACGCTCGTCGTCATCCGTGACTGGATCGCCGCCGAGCGCGCGGAAGCGGCCCGGGTCGATGCCCGGCTGGATCGCCAGGAACGCGAACGCCGGGCAGCCGCGACCAGGTTCGAGGCGTACCCTGACGCGCCGACGAGCGATGCCGGCGTCCAATCGTTCCATGCTGCGACCCAGCTGCCCATGCCTCGCGATGGCGCGGGGCGGGATCCCGGCGACACGTGGGGGCGGACGCGATGAGCGACGATGAGCGGAGCGATCTCCAGCAGCGGCTCACGCCGCTCCAGTATCGGGTGACGCAGGAGGCGGCCACCGAGCGCCCGTTCAGCGGGGTGTACTGGGATCACCACGGAGACGGGGTATACCGCTGCGTCGTGTGCGGTGCCCCGCTCTTCGACTCACACGAGAAGTTCGAATCCGGCTCCGGGTGGCCGAGTTTCTGGCAGGTTGCGGCATCCGGGCACGTGACCACGCGAGAGGACACCAGCCACGGCATGCGGCGCACCGAGGTTCGCTGTGCAACCTGCGGGGCGCATCTGGGCCACCTGTTCCCGGACGGCCCACGACCGACGGGGCTCCGCTTCTGCATCAACTCGGCCGCGCTCGACTTCGCGCCACGCGAGGAAGACTGACCTGCGGCCCGACTGAGGCGCGCCGGTGCCCTTCCGACAGCGGCAGCGGAGACGCGCCTGAGGGCCGCGGAATGGCCCCCGGGCAGGGACGCCATTCCGCACATGCAGCGTCGCCGTTCGGCCCCCCGGTTTGGGCCGGCCGGGCCTGCCGGGGGAATCCCCTAGAAGTCTAGTCTCCAATTGTGAGACTTGAGATCACCCGCAAGACCGATCTGGCGCTCCAGGCGCTTCGAATGCTCGCCGACGAGCCGGCGACCTGGAAGAGCGAGGAGCTTGCGGCATCCATCGGGACGACGTCGGGCTTTCTCAGCCAGGTCCTCGCACCGCTGGTGCGAGCCGGCTGGGTGCAATCGGCGTTCGGGCCGAGTGGCGGGTACCGCTATGCGGCACCTGCCTCTCCGCCGTCGCTGCTCGAGGTGATCGTCGCCATCGAGGGACCGCTGCACGAGGACGACTGCGTCCTGCACAACGGCACCCGCTGCGCGATCGTTTCGGGCGGCCCGGTGTGCGCGCTGCACCAGGGTTGGCTGCGGGCACGCGAAGCGCTCCTCGACGTGCTCGGCAGCACGTCCGCTCTCGCGACAGCGCCCCGGCGGACCGCGGTGCAGCAACCCGCTGCGTCCCTGTCTGGTGCTCCCAGCGTCGCCCCGATCAACACAACCGTCCCGGCGCAGGCCGGACGATAGTAGGAGGAATCATCATGGCATCGACCACCATCCCCCACGCCCCGGAAGAGCTCCGGGAGCCCGCCTTCGCGCGGTTCCTGTTCGCCGACCGGCGCGCGTCCTGGCTCTGGCTGGTGGTGCGCCTGTACCTCGCGTACGAGTGGCTGAGCGCCGGGTTCGAGA
>JBJKRK010000068.1:0-7017 GCA_046704705.1 Candidatus Limnocylindrales bacterium
CGGCTGGAGCGGGCGCGGGGCGCGCGGAGCACGCTGGGCCGCCGCGGGGTGATCGGGGAGGCCACCGGGAGCGTCCCACGAGGACGGCACGGAACGAACGGCCGGCGGCCCGGCGGGAGGCGGGGGCGGCGCTCTCCGCCGGCGAGCTGGAGCAGGTCGCGGCGGCGCGGGCCTCGCTTTCCTCCGAGCGTGAGGAGCTCCAGGCCGCCGAGGCATCGCCGGAGGCGCTGGCCGCGGGCAAGGAGATACTCGAGACGCTCCTCGAGCACCTGGGGTTCGACGCCGTGGTCGAGGTCCACGCGGGGGAGACGTCGAAGCTGAACGTCACCGGGCAGGGGGCCGAGAAGGAAGCCCTCGGCGCGCTGATCGGCCGGAAGGGCGAGCGCCTCTCGGCCCTGCAGCACCTCGTGAACCTGCTGCTCTCCCGGCGCATGGGCGGCTGGACCCGCGTCCTCGTCGACGTCGAGGACTACCGCGGGCGGCGCGAGCGGCAGCTGCGAGAGATCGCGCTGCGTGCCGCGGGCCGGGTCATGGAGACCGGCAAGATGCTGCAGCTCGAGCCGATGCCGGCGCTGGAGCGCCGCTGGATCCACCTCGCGCTGCGCGATCACACCGGCGTTTCCACGCAGTCGATCGGAGAGGAACCGAATCGTCGCGTAGTGCTGTATCGTCGTACTGACTGACGGCGGCCCCTGGGGACCGATGCTCGGCCCCCGCCCGTCACCGGCCCAACTGCGACGAGCTGGCCGGCTGGGGATGACGGGTAGGGTGTGGCCATGACCTCGGAGCCGACGACGGTCGACCTCCTGCCGGGAGTCGAATCCCCCGGCGGGGTGGCCAGAAGGCGCTGGCCTCTCGTCGTCGGTGTGTTCCTCGGCACGCTTACCTTCGCGGTCCTGCTGGCGGGGATCGGCCTGACCACGCTGACGATCGCGTACGCGACCCGCGTGCTCCCCGGCGTGAGCATCGCCGGGCTGCCTGTCGGCGGGATGGATCGTGCCCAGGCCGCTGCGCTCCTGTCGCAAGATCTCCCGAGCGTGTCCGGCGGCGTCCTTCGCCTGCAGGGACCCGATGGCAGCAGGACGGTCTCCTACCGTGAGCTGGGTCGCGCATACGACACGCGGGCCATGCTGAGCGATGCGCTCGGAATCGGGCGCGCGGGCGATCCGCTCCAGCGGGCCCTCCTCGAGGTGCAGGTGCTGACCCAGGGCGCGTCGGTGCCGGCCATCGTCACGTACGACTCGGGATCGGTCGACGCGCTCGTCGGATCGGTCGCCGCCAGCGTGGATCGGGCCGCGGCGAATGCCTCGGTGACGCTCGGCCCGCAGGGCACCTTCGTCGCATCCCCTGCCGTGCCGGGTCGCTCGGTCAGCGTCGCCACCTTGAAGCAGGAGATCGTCGCGGTCCTCACGACGACGTTGCCGCACGACGCGACCGTGCGCGTGCCGTTCTCGACGATCCAGCCGTCGATCTCGACCGCCGCCGCGGAGGCTGCCCGGAACACGGCGACGCTCGCGACGAGTGCCGACCTGAGCCTGGCCGCGGGCGATCTCAAGGTCGTCGTCCCGGCCGCGACGCTGCGCAACTGGGTGGCCTTCCAGGCCGCGCCCGGCGGGGCGTACCAGCCGACCTTCCTGACGAGCGCGACCCGCAGCCTGCTGGAGAGCCTCGTCGCCAGGGTCGACCGCTCGCCGCGCAGCGCCCGGTTCGTCACCGACGGGGCCAAGGTCGTGGGGGTACTGTCCGGCGTCAATGGCCAGGAGTTGAACGTCGACGCCAGCCTGGGGCTGGTGAATGCGGCCCTGCTCGATCGCGCGCAGGGCACGTCGCCGGGCACGCTCGATCTCGCCGTGGCCATCACCCCACCCAAGCTGACGAACGCGGCGGCGCAGAAGGTCGCGCCGATGATGCGGATGATCTCGAGCTGGACGACGTACTACACCCCGTACGTGGAGAACTACTGGGGGAAGAACATCGAGATCCCCACCAGCACGCTCGACGGGTACGTGGTGATGCCCGGCGCCTGGTTCGATTTCTGGAAGGGGATCGGCGGGATCACTGCCGCGCAGGGCTACGGGCCCGGCGGCGCCATCATCAACGGCCACACCGAGCTGACCGGCGCCCTCGGTGGCGGCATCTGCAGCTGCTCGACGACGCTCTTCAACGCGGCACTGCGGGCGGGTCTGGAGATCGGTGACCGGACCAACCACTACTACTACATCAGCCGCTACCCGGTGGGGCTCGACGCGACCGTCTACGAGAACGGCTCCGACGTGGTGGACATGACGTTCCGCAACGACACCGCCTACCCCATCCTGATCCGGGGGATCAACGGGCCCGGCAGCGTGACGTTCCAGCTGTACAGCGTGCCGACCGGACGGACCGTCACGCTCTCCACGCCGATCATCAAGAACCGCCACGCGGCGACCGACGGCATCGAGTACACGACTTCGCTTCCGCCCGGCCAGAGCAAGCGCGTCGAGTGGCCGGCGGACGGCTTCGACGCCTGGGTGACGCGGACCGTGCGCGACGCGTCGGGCGCGATCATCCACCAGGAGACGTTCTATTCCCACTACGCGACGGTGAACGGGCTGACGCTGGTGGGTGTGGCGCCGGGCGATCCCCGCCTGAAGAGCCAGTCGACCGGCGGCTGACGAGCCGGGCATCCCCGCCTGAAGAGCCAGTCGACCGGCGGCTGAAGCGCCGGGCGACCGGCGGTCGACGCCGGGTCCGTCCCTCTTCCGCGTCTGCGGGCGCGCAGCGCCATACTTGTCGTCGATGGATGCGCAGGAAGCTCTGGTGGCGGTGCGCTCCGAGGGCGTGCGCCTGCTGGACGTCGCCAGGATGGACGTGACCCGCCCCGTCCCTACCTACCCGGGCTGGACGATCGCGGACCTGCTGGCGCACACGGGAAGCGTGCACCGCTGGGTGACCCAGATCCTTCGAACCGGCTCGCACGAGCGGATCCGGCGCGAATCGCAGACCGACCGCGAGGCCGCACGGCTTCTAGACTGGTTCGCCTCGGGGCTCGAAGAACTGGTCGCGGCACTCGAGGAGACTGACCCCGGCCTCCCGCTCTGGACCCTGACCGGCGCGGGTGGGGTCGGCTTCTGGCAGCAGCGGATGGCCCACGAGACGGCCGTGCACCGCTGGGACGCCGAGCGTGCCTTCGGCCCTCCGTCGCCGTTCGCGCCGGGCCTTGCGGTCAGCGGCATCCCCGAGACGCTGGAGATCCACGTCATCCGGCCTCTGCAGGGCCACGCCGCCGGTGGCGGCCAGACGCTGTCCCTTGCCTGTACGGACACGCCGGGCCAGTGGAGCGTCCGGTGCGGCCAGGACGGCGTGCGCCTCGAGCCGGGCCTTGCGGCCGCCGACGCCGAGGTGTCTGGCAATGCCTCCGATGTGTGGCTCTTCGCGATGGCGCGCCCGCCCGCCGCGCTCGAGCGGCGTGGCGACCCGGCCGCGATCGAGACGTTCGAGCGGGCCATCCGCACCATCCCCCTGCCAACCCGCTGAACCGGCCTCCGGCGTTCGCGCCGGCCTGCCGGCACCACAACTGGAGAAGCGCATGCGACAGGACATCGTCCCTGGTGGGACCTTCCCCGACTACGAGCTCGTCGGTCACGACCGAGAGCGCCATCGGCTGAGCGAAGTGCAGGGCAACGACCCGATGATCCTGATCCTCTCGCGGGGTCACTACTGCCCGAAGGACTTCCAGCAGCACCGCCTGCTCGTGGAGTTCTACCCGCTGGTCGCCGTCGCCTACACGAAGATCGTCACGATCTCCACCGACACGGTCATGGAGGCCGCCGAGATGCGCCAGTCGCTCGGCGCGCAGTGGCTGTTCCTCACGGATCCGGAGCGGCGCGTGCAACAGGATCTCGATATCGCCGAGTACACGGACCCCCATCACAACCCGATGATCCCGCACACGCTCGTCCTCGAGCCGGGCCTGAAGATCTTCAGGATCTACAACGGCTACTGGTTCTGGGGTCGGCCCTCACCACTCGAGCTCTGGCAGGATCTGCGCGACGTGAGCTCGCGCGTCCGCCCCGACTGGGACCTCAGTTCGCCTGGCCTTCGCGAGAGCTGGGAGGGCGACCGGAGCCTCCACTACCCGTACCGCCCGCGCGCCGCACGCTGAACGCTCGACTGGCGTGCCCCGCCGTGCTGGCCCAGCGCTGTCCTGAGGTGCTCGGCGGGGCCGTCAGGCTCGATCAGGGACCGCGGTGATCGGCTAGGCCCGGCAACCCGCCCAGGCTCGTCGCCGATTCGACGCTGCGCACGATCGCCGCCCGGACGACCTCGACGACGGCCGCTCCCAAGACGATCGGCTCCACGACTCGCTGTCCCGCGCTGAGGACGAACACGGTATCCCCGTCGACCATCGTGTGGACCGGCCGGATCGCGAGGGCCAGGCCGTCGTGCGCGAGCTCGGCGAGCTTGCGGCAGCCGGCCCGGTCGACGCGCGCGTCGGTGGCCACGACGGCCAGAGTGGTGTGCTCGAACTGCGCCGCCGCATCCGGGTGCGCCCCGGTCTGCAGGAGGCGAGCCGTGTCGAGGAACCCACCATCGGGACGTCGTGCGCCCGCCAGGAGCCGGCCCGCTTCGTCGACCACGTCTCCGAACGCGTTCGTCGCCGCCAGCGCGGCCACGATCGTGCCGTCCGGCAGCGCCAGTGCCGCCGTTCCGACACCCGATTTCATCGCGCCTCCGGGTCCCGCGATCTTGCCCACGCTCGCCCCGGTCCCTGCCCCGACGTTCCCCTCCAGCGCGCCGCTGCCTGCGTCGGCGGCCTGGCAGGCGGCGTACCCCATCGCCGCATCGGGGTGCGCCTCCGAGCTGCCCAGAGCCAGGTCGAAGAGCACCGCGGCGGGCACGATCGGGACCGGTCGCACGCCGGTCGCCACGCCCTCGCCGCGCTCCGCCAGGTACCGCATCACGCCGTCCGCGGCCGCCAGGCCGAAGGCCGAGCCGCCGCACAGGCAGACCGCGTGCACCCGCTCGACGAGGGCCGTCGGGCGGAGCAGGTCAGTTTCGCGCGTGCCGGGGGCCGAGCCGCGCACTTCGCAGCCCGCGCCCGCCCCACCGGGCGGCGCCAGGATCACCGTGCAGCCCGTCAGGCCGACCACGTCACTCGCGTGGCCGACCCGGATCCCGGGGACGTCGCGGATCGTCAGGACGCGCGCGGCACCTGCCGGCCTCGGGGGTTCCGCAGTCATCGCGGCGCGCCGGGCGCGCGTGAGAAGACCCTCGACGCGCCGGCCTCGCGCGGTCGGCCGGTCGACCCACGCAGGAGGAAGGTGGTCTCGAGCATGATCACCTCGGGCGGCCGGTCATCGCCCCCGATGCGGGCGAGCAGGCGGCGCGTCGCGGTCGCCCCGAGTTCATAGACGGGCTGCGCGACCACAGTGAGCGGCGGCTGGATGATCGTGGTCCACTCCGCGTCGTCGAAACCGATCACCGAGACGTCGTCGGGGATCTGTCGGCCCATGGCGACGATCCCTTCCATGGCGCCCAGGGTGACGATCGCGTCCGTCGCGAAGATCGCGGTCGGGGGGTCATCCACCGCGAGGACTGCCTCGGTCTGCTCCCGGGCCGTGGCCCTGCCGTACCGGCAGCGTCGGATCAGTTCGTCTGCCGCCTCCAGACCGGCGGCCCTGAGCGCGGTGAGGTAGCCGGCGACACGGGCTTCATCCGGCAGCACGCCGGTCGGTCCCCACGGAGGTGCGCCGGCGATACTGACCGGGTCCGGCAGGCTGGGTTCTGACGCCGCGATGATGGCGATCCGACGGTGGCCAAGCCGGGCGAGGTGGCTGATCGCGTTGTGGGCTGCCCGCTGGTTGTCCACGACGACGGCGTCGGCCGCCAGGTCGGGCAGCACGCGGTCCAGGCAGACGACGGGCAGCCCCTGGGCCACGGCCTCGCGGATGTGCTCGACCTCGGTGGTGGAGGCGGCCGCCACGAGGAGCCCGTCCACCTGCTTCGCGAGCAGCACGCCGACGGCCGCGCGCTCCTTGGCCGGGTCCTCGTCGCTGTTCACCAGGACCACCTCGAACCCCGCGGCGTGCGCAGCGTCCGTGATGCCGCGCACTGCGCGCGCAAAGAACGAGTTCTCGATGTCCGCGATCACCACCCCGAGCGTGTGCGTCGTGCCTGTGATCATGCTGCGCGCCAGGGAGTTCGGTCGGTAACCCAGGGCCGCCGCTTCGGCCTGGACGCGTGCCCGAACCTCCGCGCTCACCCGCCCGTACCCACCGAGTGCGCGCGCCGCCGTCGCGGGCGACACTCGGGCCACGGCGGCCACGTCGCGTACCGTCGGTCGGGCGGAGGACCCGCCTCGTCGCGTCATGCGCACAGCCTACCCGCTCGTGGCGTCAGATTTCACTCGCATGCCGCGGCGCCTGCGAGTCGATGCAGGGTGGCGCCGCCAGGGAAACGGGTCCGCGACCCTACTTTCCGAAGCCTTCGGCCAGGCCGCGGATGAACTGGCGCTGACCGATCATGAAGAGGACGATCATCGGAATTGAAGCGATCGTCATGCCGGCGAACATCACCGGGTAATTGGTGAGGAGCCGGCTGTACATGTCGAGCAGGCCGACCGGCAGCGTCTTCAGGCTGCTGTCGTTGATCATCACCAGCGCGAAGGGGAACTCGTTCCAGGCGAACAACGCCTGGAGCAGGGCAGCCGAGATCAGGATCGGCCGACTGAGGGGGAAAATGACATGCCAGAAGATCTGCCAGCGACTCGCCCCATCAACATATGCGGCATCCTCGATCTCCTTCGACATCGTGACCATGTAGGCGCGGATGAGGAACGTCGTGAATGGGATCCGGTACGCGATGTAGAGCACGATGAGGGCGAACAGGGTGTTGTACAGTCCGATCGACTCCATGAGCTTGAACAGCGGGATCAGCGCGACTGCCGGCGCAAGCATCATGCCGCCGAGAATGAAGAGCGTGATCGGCGTGTTCAGCGGGATCCGCAGCCGCACGAGCGCGTAGGCCGCCCACGCG
>JBJKRK010000069.1:0-2849 GCA_046704705.1 Candidatus Limnocylindrales bacterium
CCCGCCGGCCCGCGACCTGAGCGGAGGCTGGTGCGCCAGCCGGGCCTGCCGCACGCGGGGGCCGCCGTGGGGTGCAAGGCACTCAGGCGTGCGTGCCTCAGAGTGTGGCGACCCGGTTCCTGCCGCCCCGCTTCGCCATGAACAGCGCGACATCGGCTGCGCGCAGGAGTGCCTCGCGGGTCGATTCGTCCCTGTCGAGGCCGGCACAGCCCGCGGACACCGTGGCATGCAGCCGCTGGCCGCCCGGCCCGGCGATGGGTCGGGACTCCAGGGTCCGCCGGATCTCCTCTGCCACCCTGCCCGCATCGCCCGCGGAGCTGCCCTCCAGGATCACGACGAACTCTTCGCCTCCGTAACGCGCCACCAGGTCGCTCGAACGAAGTCGCTCGAGCAGGATGCCGGCGAAGGCCCGCAGCACCGCGTCGCCCGCCTGATGCCCGTGCTCCTTGTTGAAGCGCCCGAAATGGTCGAGGTCGAACATGACGGCGGAGACTGGGTGCGGCGTTTCCCGCTCGCGCCTCGCGCGCGCGAGGATGAGTTCCAGGCTCTCGTCGAAATGACGGCGGTTGTACAGCCCGGTGAGGGCGTCGCGGATGGCGAGCTCCGAGACCTCCTCCATGAGGCGGGCGTTGGCCAGCGCCAGGGCCGCCTGCGAGCCGAGCAGTGTCAACGCCTCGTGCTCCAGCTCGGTGAACGTCTGCGACCCGGCACGGGCGACGCTGATCGCGCCGAGCACGACGCCCTCGCGGATCAACGGCACCGCCGCCGTCGACAGCCTCGCCTGCGGGACGAGCTCGCGGAGCGTGGCCGGGTACTCCTCGCGGGACGAGCCATGCACCACGACCAGCGTGCGACCGGCGATGGCCCGCCCGATGGCGCCCTCGCCGGGCTGCACTTCTCTGCCCGTGGCGGTCTCGGCCAGGCCTTGCGAGGCCCGTACCAGGTACCGGCCGGTGGCGCGGTCGAGCGTGACGAGGATCACGACATCGGCGGGCACGACGGCGCAGATGGGCTGCATCAGGGCGGGCCAGAGGCGTTCCGTCTGCAGGATCGAGTTCGCGACGCGCGAGAACTCGCTGAGGGCGGCGAACAGGCGCGCCCGGTCGGCGAGCGCCTGTTGTTCCCGCGCCAGCGCGAGTGCGCTCGCCAGGCGATCGGCGACGGTCTCGGCCAGGCGAAGATCGTGCTCCGTCAGCGGACGTGTGGACGTGGACTCGATGTTGAGGACGCCGACTGTGCCCGGTTCGTCCCGCAGCGGCACGGCGATCTCGCACACGACGTCGTCGTCGTAGGAGCGGTAGTCGGCGTCCCACAGGACGGACGGCAGGAACGCCGGCTCGCCGGTCCGGAGGACCCGCCCGACGACGCCATCGCCGGCATCCACGCGCAGCGGCGTGTCCCGATAGCCGAGCTGCGCACCCAGCCGCAGGTGCTCATCGTCGCGCAGGAGGAGCGCGAGGAACGGATACCCCATCTGCTCCGCCAGCAGGCGCAGCACCGCATCGAGTGCTCCCTGCGTGGGGCCATACTTGGCGAGGAACTGCCCGACGACTTCGATGCCCTGCAGCGCGTCCGCTGCGCGACGCTCGTCCGTGACGTCGATCCCGGTGCTGATGACGTGGGTGACTCGCCCGGCGCTGTCGGTCAACGCCGTGTTCCGCCACTGGACCAGGCGCCGCACCCCCTCGCGGGTCACCCAGTGGTGCTCGAGCGTGCCCTGGGGTGCACCATCGAGGAGCTCGCGAAATGCGCCGCGCACGCGCTCGCGCTCGTCGTCGGGGAGCAGGCGCTGCCAGGAGGCCGAGCCGATGACCTCGTCTGCGGCGTAGCCGGTGAGCTGCTCGCATGCTCGGTTGAAGCGGACGATGCGCCCGTCCCGGTCGAAGACGCAGACCAGGGAGCCTTCCACGTCGATGACCGCGTCGACGAAGCGCTCCTGCTCTTCCAGGTTTCGCTGCGCGCGTCGCGCGGCGGTCATGTCGCGGCTGACCGACACCGTTCCCGTGACGCGGCCACCGACGAGCATCGGGCTCACCGTGGATTCGATCCACAGCTCGCTCCCGTCAGGCAGTCTCACTGTGCCTTCGCCGCGCCAGCTCTGGCCCGCCGCGATGGCGTGCAGCATCTCGTCCTCGCTGTGCGGCTCGGCCATGTGGAAGGGCAGGAGGTCGCCGAAGAGCTGCCCGCGCGCGCTGTCCGCCGCGTAGCCGAAGAGACGCGCAGCCGATTCGGACCAGTACGTGATGCGGTTCTCCAGGTCCGTGGCGAAGACAGCATCCCGGATCTGCCGCAGGATCAGCTCCTGGATGGCGGCTTCCGGGCGTCCCGGCGAGGCGGCGCCGACCGGGACACTCCCGGCGGCAAGCGCGTCGATCTCGCCCGGCGCGTCGGTGCGCGCCCCCGGTTCGGTCGTCAGGGGCGACGCGCGCTCGACCGCCAACGCGTTCTCCGCCGCCGAGGTGTTTTCCGCCGCCGAGGTGTTTTCCGCCGCCAACGCGTTCTCCGCCGCCGAGGTGTTTTCCGCCGCCGATGCGCGCTCGACCGCCGAGGCGCCATCCACCGCCGGGGCACTATCCACCGCCGGGGCACTATCCACCGCCGGGGCACTATCCACCGCCGAGGCGTTTTCGAGCGGCGCCGCGAGCCCGGCAGGTGGTTCGCCGTCGGCGGGGACCTCCGGGCTCGGAGACGGCACGGCCCCGCCACCCCGGGCCGAACGCGAAGAAGGCATGTCAGACGCAGTGGACACGGACGCACAACCCCCGAGGGGAGTCTACGCGATGGACGCGGCCGCGAGGGCGGGGCCGGCGCGCGATGGACGCGGCCGCGAGGGCGGAGCCGGCGCGCGA
>JBJKRK010000070.1:0-19362 GCA_046704705.1 Candidatus Limnocylindrales bacterium
CCGCGGGAGAGTCGCACGGTGCGGCGCAGCCGACGCCGACCGACGTGCTGTCGTCGTTCGTTTCGGGGCTGCGATACGCGGACATCCCGCTCGCCGTTCGGGAGCGCGCCAAGGACCTCGTCATCGACGCGGTCGCAAGTGCGCTCGCTGGCAACAGCAGCGGTGAGGTCGACCAGATCGAGTCGGTCGCGCGGGCCGTCGCCGGGACCTCTGGTCGCGCCACCGTCATCGGCCGCAAGCCTGCGTCGCTTGCCGGCGCCGTTCTGATCAACGGGTAACTCTTTACCGCCGCCACGGTCTGCGACGTGCACGGGCCGAGGCTCTGTCACGTGACGCCGGAAGTCGTGCCGGCCGCGCTGGCCGTGGCCGAACGGGAGGGCTCGAGCGGCCGCGATCTCCTCACCGCGGTGACAGCCGGACTGGAGATCACGACGCGCGTCGGTCTGGGCACCAACTACCCGGTGTTCCGCGCTCGTGGCTGGCACTCACCGGGCGTCACGGGGCCATTCGGGGCCGCCGCCGCCGCGGGCTGCCTCGTCGCGCTCGATGCGGACAGGCAGCGCAACGCGTTCGGGCTGGCGGGCAGCCAGTCGGCGGGGACGTTCGCGCACTGGGGCACCCCGACCATCAAGTTCCACCAGAGTCGCGGCGCCATGTCGGGCCTCCTCGCCGCGCTGCTCGCGCAGACGGGGTTCGAGGCGTCACCTGACATCCTCGCCCACCCGGACGGGGGATTGCTCAGCACGTACACCGATGCGGGCAGGCCGGAGGCGGTGACCGACGGGCTCGGGGAGCGGTGGGAGCTGCTGAACATCTCGCTCCGCCTGTGGCCGGTCGCGAGTTCGATCCAGTCGATGGTGACCGCACTGTTTGCGATTCTGCAGGCGCACCAGCTTGGCCCTGCCGATGTGGCAGGCGTGCGCATCCGCCTGTCGGACACGGTCTACCGGATGCACGGCGAGCTGCCCTGGGATACGCGCTTCCGGGCCCTGCTCTCGACGCGCTACGTCGCCGCGGTGGTCGTGCACGACGCCCGCTGCTGGCTCGACCAGTTCAGGCTCGAGCGCATCGCGGATCCCATCCTCGACGAGTTCGCGCGCACGCGCGTGGACGTGGGAGTCGACGACGATCTCCCCACGAACGGGGCGCTGGTGTCCGTGACGAGCACAGATGGGGCCGTCTTCTCGGAACGTCGCGACGTGCCGCGGGGCGATGCGGCCGACCCGCTGACGCGCAGCGAGATCATGAACAAGCTCCATGAAGCAGGGGCAGGAGTGCTGCCCGACGAGACCCGCGCCCGCCTGGCCAGCCGGCTCGAGCGGCTGGAGGAGCTGGACGATGTCCGGACGCTCACCGCCGAACTTGGCGGTGCCTGAGCGCGAGTCGTGGTGACCTGCCTGGGAGGCGCGCAACGAACATGACGGTCAATCCCGCGGAAACGCGCTCGGTGGTCGCGCTGCGGCGCGGTCTGGCCATCCTCGACGTCTTCTCGTCGGTGCGCTCGGAGATCGGCGTCAACGAGATCGCGCGCACCCTGGGAATGCACAAGAGCACGGTCTCCCGACTCTGTTCGACGCTGGAGCAGGCGGGCTACCTCGCTCGTGACCCGGTGACGGAGAAGTTCCGCCTTGGCCCCCGGATCCAGCAGCTGACCGGCAACTCTCCACGGAACGTGGAACTCCGCTCCGCGGCGCGGGACGTGCTGCACCAGCTGGTGGAGACCTCGGGCGAGACGGTCACGATGGCGGTTCGCGACGGCCTCGATGTCGTGACGATCGATGTCGTGGACGGCCCCGCGATCGTGCGGATGCAGGCCCGCGTCGGCGCCCGCACGCAGATTCACGCGAGCGCTGCCGCCAAGGCGATCCTCGCCGGGCTGCCGCCCGACGAGCTCCACCGGATCATCGACGCGTGGCCGCTCTCGCGCCTGACGTCGAACACCATCACGACGAAAGAGGAGCTCATCCGGCACCTGGATGTCGTCCGGGAGCGCGGGTACAGCGTCGATCACGAGGAGCTGGAAGTCGGCCTGCGCTGCGTCGGTGCGGCGGTCCGCGATCACTCGGGCGAGGTCGTGGCGGCGATCTCCGCCTCAGGCCCCCGCCACCGGATCACCGACGAAGTCATCGCCACGCTGGGCCCGATGGTGCGCCAGGCGGCGGACGCGATCTCGGCGCGCCTGGGAGCAGCGATCGGCCCCGCCACCGTCGAGGTGCAGCCGGCTCGGCGGGCCGCCGGTGCCAGGGCTGGCGTCGCCGTCCTGGAGGAGTAGTCCGGGACCCTTCTCCCGCTCCCCCAGCCGACGGAGGCGCTGCTCGTCGCATCCGTCCGCCGGCCCGCAGGAGCGGGGTGCACCATCGCAACTTGCTGGCCGGATATGCAACTGTTCTGTTATGCTGCAGCCGCCGGGCTGGCGCCGTCACGCTGCTGACGGTCCCGGCGGTTAGCGTGGTCCTCGGTCCGTTGGAGGAGACGGCATGAGCGACGCTTCAGCGTGGGACGTCCGCACTGCGGGCCCCCGGATCGCGGGTCGAACGCTCGATGCCCCTGCCTGGACCGAATTCACCGACCCGTATCGCCACGTGCCCGTGTCGCGCGTGGCGCGATCAGGCGCGGAGCTGGTGGACCGGGCCGTCGCCGCCGCCAGCGATGCGCAGCAGGCTGTCGGGAGCCTGCCGGCGTGGGAGCGGGCCGCGATCCTGCGCCGGGCCGCGACGCTCATCGAGGAGCGCAACGAGTCGCTCGCGACGACGGTCACGCGCCAGATCGGCAAGGCGCTGAAGAGCACCCGGCGCGAGGTTGGCCGGAGCGCCTGGACCCTGCGCGCCGCGGCCACTGCGGCCGAATCGCTCCAGGGGAGCGTGCCGCCCACGACTGTCTCGCCGGAGGGTGCGGGACTCGTGGCGTTGGCTCTGCGCGTGCCCGTGGGCGTCGTGGGGGCGGTCACCCCGTTCAACGCGCCGTTCAACCTCGTGATGCACAAGGTGGCCCCTGCGTTCGCGGCCGGGAACGCGATCGTCGTGAAGCCCGCCAGCCAGGCGGCTCTCACCGCGCTCGACATCGCGACGCTCTTCGAGGATGCGGGCGCGCCGCCCGGCGCGGTCAACGTCGTTCCCGGCGGCCGGGACGCCGTGCAGGCGCTGCTGGCCAACCAGGACGTCGCGCTGTTCACGCTCACCGGGGGCACGGCCGCGGGAGATGCCATCGCCCGGGGCGCCGGGGCACGACGGGTGCTCCTCGAGCTGGGTGGCAACTCGCCGAACATCGTGCACGCCGATGCAGACCTGGACATCGCGGTCCGCCAGTGCGCCACCGGCGGTTTCGCGAACACGGGCCAGAGCTGCAACTCCGTGCAGCGCATCTACGTGCACGAGTCTGTCGCCGACACGTTCGTCGAGCGGCTCGTGGCCGCCGCTCGTGCGCTGCGCGTGGGAGACCCGCTCGACCCCGCCACCGATATCGGCACGCTGGTGAACGAGGACGCGGCGATCCGCGTCGAGTCGTGGCTTGCCGAGGCGCGCAGCCGGGGTGCGCATGTCCTGACCGGCGGTGAGCGACGGGGCGCATCGATCAGCCCGGCGGTCGTGGTCGACGTGCCGGAGGACACGCGGATCGTGTGTGAGGAGGTGTTCGGTCCGGTCGTGGTCGTCCTGCCGTACGCGCGGCTCGAGGACGCGATCGCCCGGGCCAACGCGTCCGCTTTCGGCTTGCAGGCGGCGGTCTTCACCACCTCGCTCTCGGTCGCGATGCGCGCGGCGACCGAACTCGACGCTGGCGGGGTGCTCGTGAACCGGTCGACGAACTTCCGCATGGATCATCTGCCGTACGGAGGCGTGAAGAGCAGCGGCATCGGGCGCGAGGGGCCGGCATACGCGGTGGAGGAGATGACCACGTTGAAGCTGGTGCTGTTCGACCCACACGGTGCGGCCGGGGACACGCTGGCGACAGTCTCGCCACCCCCCTCCCATCCTGGCGAAGCCGGCCGCGGCCTGGCGCAGTAAGGGCGGACGGCACCGTCGCCAAGCGTGCACGAATGTACGCAGGACGTGTTGACATCGATGCGAGGCATCCTATGATAGGTGTGAGACTGTTCTAAACAACGCGACACCCGCGTAACCAGCCAATCGTCGGCGTTCCGCCCTCCCGCGACTCGCAGCCGGTGGGCGACATTGGAACTCGGTTAAGGGGCATGGCGTGCAAGACCTTCTCCTCGGCGTCGGCTTCGGTCTCGTGACCGCCTCGATCATCGCGCTCTCGACCGTCGCGCTCTCCCTCCAGTACAGCGTGACGAACATCCCGAACTTCGCCCACGGTGAGCTGATGACCGTGGGCGCGTACGCCGCGTTGGTCGCACAGAACGCGCATGGCAACGTGCTCGTGCAGGCGTTCGCCGCCGCGCTTTTCGGCGGCATCGTGGCGTTCCTGATGAACTACCTGGTGATCCAGCCGTTCACCCGGCGCGGGGCGCGCAACCTGGTGCTGTTCATCCTGACGCTGGCGCTCTCTTTGGTCGTGCAGAACGGCGTGCTGCTGGTCTTCGGCGGATCGAACGTGGGCTACCAGCTCAACGGCGGCGCACCGGAGCAGATCGGGCCCTTCCTCTTCACCCCCGAGAACCTGGCAATCATCGGGTCGGCGGTCGCGATCATGCTGGCGATCCACTTCGTCCTCCAGAACACGAAGTTCGGCAAAGCCCAGCGGGCCATCTCGGACAGTCGGGAGCTGGCGCGCGTCACTGGCATCAACGCCGAGCAGGTGGTGCAGATGACCTGGCTGGTGGACGGCGCCATCGCCGGGTTCGCGGGCTTCACCCTCGGCGCGAGCGTGGGGACGCTCAGCCCGACGATCGGCAACTCGTTCCTCCTGGTGATCTTCGCGGCGGCCATCGTGGGCGGCATCGGCAAGATCTACGGCGCGATGGCAGGGGCGCTGCTGATCGGCGTCGCGATGGAAGTGAGCGCGCTGTACATCCCGGCCGAGTACAAGGAGGTCATCGCGTTCGTGCTGCTGATCGTCACCCTGCTGCTCCGTCCCCAGGGTCTGTTCTCGGCTGAGCGGGTGGTGACTCGATGATCGACTATGTCGTCAGCACGCTGACCCTCGGCGCGATCTGGTGCGTCTTCACGTATGCACTCAACGTGTCGTGGGGCTGGACCGGGCAGCTCGACCTCGCGGTCTTCATGTACGTGGCCATCGGCGCGTACGTCTACTCGGTCATCTGCGGCCCGCCCTCCCCAAGCAATCCAGCCCTCTCGGTGACCTGGATCCTCGGGCTCAGGCTCCCGTTCATCTTCGGGCTGCTGGGCGCGATGCTGGTCGCGGGGGTCTGGGGCCTCATCGTGGGGGGCATCGCCTTACGGCGGCTCCGTGACGACTACCTGGCGATCACCACGGTGGTCACCACGCTGACCGCGTACGCCGTGATCGCGCAATACCAGCCGTTGTTCAATGGGTTCACCGGCATCTACGGCGTCCCCCAGCCGCTGAGCAAGGAATTGAACCTGCCGCCGACCCTGTACGGCATCTTCCTCTTCGCCCTCGTGCTGGCGATCCTGGCCCTTGTCTTCGTGTCCATGGAGGCGATCTTCCGCAGCCCCTACGGGCGCGTGATGCGCGCCGTGCGCGAAGACGAGAAGGCCGCAGCGGCGTTCGGGCGCAACGTGTACGCGGTGAAGCTGCAGGCGTACGTGATCGCGGCGGTGGTTGCGGGGCTGGGAGGTGCCCTGCTCGGCGCGTTCCTCACCGCGTTCAACGCCTACGCCTGGCAGGTGGGCGAGACGTTCCTGATCTACGCGGCGATCTTCATCGGCGGCTCGGGCAGCACGAGAGGCGTCCTCCTCGGCACGTTCTTCATCGCCGTCTTCGTTCAGGAAGTCACGCGCCTGTTCGTGGTGATCCCCGGCAACGCGTACGCCGGCGACGCCATCCGCTACATGATCGTGGGGCTGCTCATCATCACGATCCTCTGGTTGCGGCCGGAGGGCGTGATCCCGGAGCCCCGGGACAAGGACGAGGTGAGCGGCTCGGCGTCACCCGACGCGGGCAAAGTGCCGGCGGTGCAGCATGGCTGAAGAGCGACGGCCGCTGCTCGAGGTCCAGGTGGTCTCCAAGAGCTTCGGGGGCGTGCAGGCAGTCAACAACTGCTCGTTCGTGGTCCAGCAGGGTGCCCTCACCGGCTTGATCGGCCCCAACGGCGCAGGCAAGAGCACCACCGTCGACCTGATCTCGGGGTTCCAGGCGGCCGACTCGGGCAAGATCGTCTTCGACGGCCGGGAGATCCAGCACCTGCCCTCGCACGCGATCAGTCAGCTGGGCCTGATCCGGACGTTCCAGACACCGCGCGAATGGAAGCACCTGACCACGCTGGAGAACGTGCTGGTGGCCTCCCCCGACCACTCGCAGGAACGGCTCTGGCGCTCGCTGTTCGCTCGACGCCAGATCCAGGCGGCGGAGCACAGGGATCGTGCCAGGGCGCGCGAGCTCCTCGAGGAGTTCGGGCTGTTCAACGTGCGCAACGAGCTGGCGGGCAACCTCTCCGGCGGTCAGAAGCGGCTGCTGGAATTCGCCCGGATCGCCATGGCACGTCCCCGCATGGTTCTGCTCGACGAGCCCCAGTCCGGGGTGAACCCGGTCCTGGGGGAGCGCATGGGAGAGGCGATCCGGCGAATGGTGAGCGACGGCATCACGGTGCTGATGATCGAGCACCACCTGAACTTCGTGGAGCGGGTCTGCGACATCGTCCACGTCATGTCCCTGGGGCAGTGCATCGCGACGGGAACCATGGCGGAGCTCCGCAGGGACGAGGCAGTCATCGATGCCTACCTCGGGCAGGTGGAAGTGCATGCCTGAGATCGTCCTCTCCGTCAGTGGTCTGTCCGCCGGGTACGGGGGCCCGCCGATCGTCGAGGACATCTCGGTTGAGGTCCGCAGCGGCGCGATCACCGCGCTCGTAGGACCCAACGGCGCCGGGAAATCGACGCTGCTGAAGGCGATCGCCGGCTCGATCCGCACGAGCGCCGGCAGCATCCGTGTCGGCGACAGGGATGTGACGGGACTGCCACCCGAGCGGATGGTCCGTGAGGGGCTGGCGTACGTCCCGCAGGTCGAGAACGTCTTCCCGTCCCTCACCGTCTTCGAGAACCTGGAGATGGGGGCATACACGCGCCGCTCCGGCGTCCGCGAGCGAGTCGACCGCATGTTCGACCTGTTTCCCGACCTGCGTGCGGCCGCCAGGCGGCCGGCCCGGACCCTGAGTGGGGGCCAGCGCAACATGCTGGCGCTGGCTCGGGGGCTGATGGTCGATCCGCGCGTCCTCCTGATCGACGAACCAACCGCCGGCCTCGCCCCGCGCTACGAGACGGCGGTCTGGGAGCACGTCCTGGCCGTTCGAGACACGGGCGTGGCCGTGCTTGTGGTGGAGCAGAACACCCGCCGCACGCTGACGCACGCCGACTGGGCCTACCTGCTGACGCTCGGGCGTATCCGGCTCGAGGGAACCGGGCCGAGCCTGCTGAACAACGAGGAGGTGGTAGCGCTGTACATCGGTGGCGGTTCGCAAGGGGCGGAGCCCGTCTCTTCCTGAGGCTGCGGTCGGGCCGTAGCGTCCCCCCACAGGAGGGTGTTTCGTGAGTCACATTCCGAGCAAGAACAAACACGGCACGCGGCTGCTGGCGGTGGCAGCCAGTTCGGTTCTGCTGTTTACCGCCTGCACGAGCAGCGCCGCGACCTCGGCACCGGCCAGTTCGGCGCCGGCCGCCAGCGCAGCACCCGCAGGCAGTGCGGCGCCGGCCAGTGCGGCGCCGGCCAGTGCGGCGCCCGCCGCCAGCGGTGGCGCGACGAGCGGCTCGATCGTCTTTGGCGTCCTGCATCCGTTCACGGGCAACTACGCGAGTGTCGGCGCCGCGTCATACGCGGGCGCCAAGGCCGCGGCTGCCTGCATCAACGCCGCCGGCGGCGTGCTCGGCAAGAAGCTCGTCATCGACACCGCTGACACGGTCGGCGATCCAGCCGACGCGGTCCCCGCGACGAACAAGCTCCTCGCGGTCGACGGCGCGGTCGGCATCATCGGCCCCGGTGGCCTGGAGATCGGTGCGGTCCAGCCGATCCTCGACAGCCACAAGATCCCCTTCATGTTCGAAGGCGGCTTGACCGCCATGGACAACAACACGGATCCGTATCTCTGGCGCGATGGGCCCTCCGACGGGTCTGAGGGCGTCGCAATGGCTGTCTACGCACAGTCGAAGGGATACAAGACGGCGGCCTTCGTCTTCTCCACGATCCAGACCGCCCAGGACTTCAAGAAGCCCGTGCAGGCCGCCTGGACGGCAATCGGCGGCAAGATCGTGGCCAACGTCAACCTGACGCCCGGTCAGTCGTCGTACCGCTCCGAGGTGCTGAAGGTCGTCCAGGCCAAGCCGGACGTGATCTTCACCCAGATGGAGCCGAGCACCGCCGGCGCCGCGTTCAAGGACTTCCAGGAGCTCGACAACCTGTCGATCCCCTTCATCGCCAGCGACACGTCCATCGGCAAGGACTGGATTTCGGCGGTGGGTGCGCAGAACGCGGTGAAGGCACTCGTGGGTGTCGAGGGCAGCTCGGCGCCTGGTCCGGGCGGCGCGGCGTTCAACAAGTGCTACCAGGAAGGAAACGGCAACGGCCAGCCACTGGCGAGCGCGCCGTACTCCTATGACGGCACGAACGTGCTGGCACTGGCCATGGATCTCGCCGGAACGACGAACAGCGCCCAGGTCGTCCAGGCGCTCTCCAAGGTCTCCAATCCGGGGTCCGGCATCCAGACCTACACCGACTACGCATCCGCGTACGCCGCGATCAAGGGCGGCGCCACGGCCGTGAACTACGACGGCGCCGGCACCTCCATGGACTTCAACAAGTACCACAACGTGTTCGGCCCGTTCCAGGTCGTCAAGTGGGATCCGAGCACGAGCACCTTCAAGACGATCTTCACGGTCTCCGCATCGAAGATCCAGGCGGCCGCCGGTGGCTGATGCCGGCGCAGGCCGGGAGGGGGAGGCGGCGACGCCTTCCCCTCGCTTCCAGGACGGACTGGAGGTGCGGCGCCGGGTACTCGGACCGGAGTACGTCGACGCCGCGCTCGCCCGGGCCGACGAATTCACCCGTCCGCTCCAGGAGCTCGTCACGGAGTACTGCTGGGGTTCCATCTGGACCCGCGATGACCTGGAGCCAAGGGACCGCAGCCTGATCACCATCGCGATGCTCACGGGCATGACCCGGTCGGAGGAGCTTCGGCTGCACGTTCGGGGGGCGCTGCGGAACGGCTGCACGCCCGCCGAGATCCGCGAGACGATCCTGCAGGCGGCCATCTACTGTGGCGTTCCCGCTGCGGTCGACGCGTTCAGGGTCGCGCACGAGGTGCTGTCGGCCGAGTCAGCCTGACGACGAAGGTCGGCCGCGCCTCGTCCCCCGGCGCGGCCGGCGATCCGGGCGGCTGACGCCGCTCTGCACTCACGCGAGTCGGGTAGCTCCTCCGCCCGGCTCGCGTCTGCATGTCCGCGACCACGAACCGTCCGCCCGGGCGGCAGGGCGGGGCGGCCCGCGATCAGACACGGCGTGCGGGTTCAGCATCCGGCCTCGCGCGGGCCGGGGCATCCGGACGTCGCTCAGCCGGGCCGGGTGTCTCCGGTTCGCGTTCCCTCGCCCGGGAGGCCGATGCCGAGCGCCTCCAGCGTCGTCTGCCCCGCCTCCAGCCGCCGCACGTACTCGCGCTCGCCTTCAGCACGCTGCAGCGCGGCTCGGAGCACCTGCTCGATGCGCTCCGCAGGCACGAACACCACGCCGTCGTCGTCGGCCACCACGAGGTCACCGGGACCCACGAACACGCCGCCGCAGACCACGGGGCGATCGATGACGCCGGGCGTCAGCTTCTGGCACCCGATGACCGAGATGCCGCGGGCCCAGGTGAGGAACCCGTGCCTGCGGAGCGCCGCCACGTCTCGCACGCCCCCGTCGATCACGAGGCCCGAGATCCCGCGTTGCTGCGCTCCGACCGTCATGATCTCGCCCCAGTAGCCGGCCAGATGCCCACCCGCCGTCGCGACGAGCACGCAGCCGGGTGGCGCGACGGCCAGCGCGCGATGAAGGGCCAGGTTGTCGCCGGGATGGCAGTGGATCGTGAACGCGGGCCCGACGAGTGTGCTGCCCGCGATCAGCGGGCGGATGCCCGGATCGGCGGCTCCGGTGCGCCCTGCCGCCTCGTGAGCGGTGGCGGCCCCCAGTCTGGCGAACGCGTCGAGCACGTGGCCGGCAATCGTGCCCGGGCCCGAGGCGCCGGCACCGAGTGGCCGGCGGGCCGGATCGTCCATGGCCGCGCTCATGCCCGCGCCGCCGTCGTCAGGCGAGCGCGATCGGGCGGATCTGGGAGCCCGTGGCGCCCACCAGCCTGAGCGGCAGCGCCACGAACGCGAACCGGGACAGCCTCGCGGCCGCCAGCTCCTCCAGGTTGAGGTTTTCGACGAGGTGCACGCCACGCTCCTGCACCAGGTGGCAGTGGACGGGCATCCGGTCGTCGCTCGGGTGGAAGGACTCGTACATCAGGCAGTCGGCGCCGGTGACGAAGATCCGCCGGTCGGAGAGCCAGCGCGCGCCCTCCAGGTTGACGCCCGGCACGCCCGCCTCCCGGCTCACATAGCGGTCCGGATCGCCCCAGTACTGTCCCCATCCCGTCCGCACCAGCACGGCGTCGCCAGGCTCGATCGTGGTGCCCGCTGCCTGCAGCGCGGCCTCGAGCAGCTCGGCTCCGATTCCGAAGGCCGGGGGCACCGCCGGCACACCCATCAGGCCCGCGACGTCGAGCAGGACGCCGCGCCGCACGATCGGCTCGACCGTCTCGATCCCCAGTTGCGTCAGCCCGCGGGTACCGGCCTGCACTTCATCCGCCGGCAGGCCGCCGTGCAGTCTACCGTTCACCGAGATGTGGCCGATGGCATCGATGTGGGTGCCCGCATGGCAGATGGTGAAGACCACCTCGTTTGCGGCGCTGTACCCCTCGCCGCGCACCAGGTCGCCGTGACGGCGCAGCAGCGACAGGTGGAAGCGTGGCGCACCCGGCAACTGCGGCATCTGCGCGTGGAACGGCTGGCCCAGGTCGACGACGCGCGCGGTGCGCAGGGCGTCGATCAGGCTGTCCGTCGGCAGCGGGGGCGTTGCGATGCTCATCGGGAGCCTCCTGTCGTGCGGAGCGCCGCCCAGTGCGCGGTGACGCTCCTCTGCCATGTGGCGCGGTGCAGCCCGCGGTCGCTCAGGTTGGGCGCAGGAGCCGGCAGAGGTCCGCGATGTCGGAGAGCGCCTCGACATCGGCGAGCTGCTCCACGACCCGGCGGGCGCCGGCCTCGCCCAGCGGGCTCTGTGCGCCCCGCAGGAACTTCTCCACCAGCGACCCGCGGCTCGCCGGCAGATCGGGATGACCGTCGGGCAACGCCACCGACTGCGTCTCGACGCGCCCCTCGAGATCCTCGACTTCCACGCGCGCACCCAGCTGGTCGAGGGCGGGATCGCTCCGCACTTCGATCGCGTCGTCGATGAGCGCATGCAGGTCGCGTCGCGAGTACGCCGCGGCCTGGAACTGCGGGAAGCCCAGCTCCCCGTACTCGAGCATCGCCGCAACCACGTAGTCGATGGAGAGCAGCGCCTCGAACGTTCCCCTGGGATGGCGGAACGCGGCATGCGCGTCGTATGAGACCGGCGCGACGTGGACGCGGATGCGCCGCACGCGGTCGCGCGCAAGCAGGCCGCGCCGCTGGAGGCGGACGAGCGCCGAGATCACCGGCTGGAGCGGGGTGGCTGCGGGAGACGGCCGGATCGAGATCCGTTCGAGTTCCCAGCGCTGCCCCAGGCCGTCCCGGAGACGCTCGGGACGGCCCCCGTCGGTGTACGCGGTGAAGATCCCGCCGTCGGGATTGCCCAGGACGTCCTGTGCGGCCGTGAAGCCTGTCTCGGCCAGCAAGCCCGCGAGCAGTCCGGCAAGCGCGGCACGCGCCTGGTGGAACTTCACGGTCGGCGTGCCCCAGGAGGCGAACGTGCCGGCCGACTGGCTGCCGGCAAGGCCCAGCGCGTTCAGCGTGCCGGTCGCGTCCAGGCCGCGCAGCTTCGCCACGGCCGCGGCGCTGCCGAAGGGACCCACGACGCCCGGCGTGTGCCAGCCCCTGGCCCGGAAGGCCGGGTAATCCACTGCGCTGGCGATTCGCGTCGCCACCTCCATGCCGGCGGTCAGCGCCACGAGGAACGAGCGGCCATCGAGATGATCGCGCTCGGCGACCGCGAGGGCGGCCGGCACCACCTCGGGCGTGACATGGAAGCGGGCCGTGGTGTACACGTCGCACGCCGTGAGCGCCGTGACCCGGTAAGCGTTGAAGAGCGTCGCGCCCCCGAGCGAGAGGCCTGCGCTGCGGCCCACGACGGTCGCCTCTGCCCCATCGCCCAGCTGACGCGCCAGCGCCTCGATGCTCGGCGTCTCCTCGGCGGCATCCGCGGCCAGCGCGCAGCCGAGCGCGTCGATCAGCAGGTCTTTGACGCGTTCGCGGGTGTCCACCGGGATGCCTTCGAACGCGAGGTCGTGGGTGAACGCGGCGAGCGGCGCCGTCAGCCCGGCGATGTCCTCCGCACGGCGCGTCTCCGTCGTCTGTGCCCCAGGGCCTGCGGTCGCCATGCCATGCCCCTCCGTCAGTCCGGGATGTCGGGGTCGTAGCTGGGGGCCGGGCCGGGCAGCGGCGGCAGATCCCAGCTCCCGGTGGCCGGCGCGCCGATCGTCTCGTCGACGCGGACGTCCAGGACCGACGGCCGGCCCGACGCGAGCGCCGCGCCGAGCGCGTCACGCAGGTGGTCGGGGCGCTCAACGGTGATGCCCTCCGCGCCCATCGCCCGTCCCAGGGCTGCGAAGTCGGCGCTCACGAGTTCCCCGTCGCCGTCCCGTCGGAAGCGCGTGGCGATCTCCCGGTCCTGCCCGAAGAACGTCGCCTGCTGTCCGCGGATCGAGCCGTAGCCGTTGTTGTTCCAGACCAGCCACACCGCCGGCAGCCCGTACTCGACGGCGGTCGCCACGGCGTTGGCCGTCATCAGGAAGCCGCCATCACCGCAGACCGCCACGACCGGCTGCTCGGGCGCCGCGAACTTCGCGCCGACGGCGCCGGCAACCCCGAACCCCATGGCGGCGAAGCCCCAGGCCTGCAACAGCCGCCCGCGCGGCGGCGCCAGCAGCTGCTGCACCACCCAGTTGTGATGGATGCCCACGTCCGCCAGGACGATCGCATCGTCGGGCAACACCGACTGGAGGTCCGCGATGACGCGGCTCGGGTGGATCGGCGCGATGGCGCTTGCGCGTGCCGCCACCAGCGAACGGTCCCAGGCCGTCTTCCACTCGCGCGTCGATGCAACCCACGCCGCATGCCGGGCGCGCGCGGCGTCCGCCTGTGCGCGCACCTCGCCGATCAGCTGTCGAAGCACGGAGCGAACGTCTCCGACGATCCCGAGGGAGACGGGGAAGTTCCGGCCGATCTCCTGCGGGTCGATGTCGACGTGGATGAGCTTCGTCGGGGGGATGCTGTAGGTCACGCCCGGTGCCCACGAGCTGGTGGGCCGATCGTCGAAGCGCGTGCCCAGCGCCAGCAGCACGTCGCAGGTGCGGGCGGCCTCGTTGGCTGCGTACGGTCCGTTTCGCCCCGTCGCGCCCAGGCTGAGCGGCGACCGTTCGTCGATCACACCCTTGCCGAGCGGCGAGCTGATGACGGGGACCTGCAGCAGCTCGACGAGCTCGTTGAGCTCGGGCGTCGCCTCGGCGAGGAACACGCCGTTGCCGGCCACGATGAGCGGCCGCTCCGCATCGAGCAGCATGCGAGCGGCCTGCGCGACCGATTCGGGATCGCCGGCGGAGCGGTTGGAGACGCCCAGCCGCCAGTCCTGCGGTTCGGGAATCTCGACGTCCGCGTTCTCCACGAAGACGTTCAGCGGGACGTCGATGTGCACGGGTCCCGGCCGGCCCGAGTTCATGAGCGCGAACGACTGGCGCACGATGAGGGGGATCATCTCCGCGCGGAAGGCCTGGTAGGTGCGCTTCACGTACGGGCGCATGACGTTGTTGAAGTCGCCCTGGAAGAACCGCCCGGTCTCCTGGAATGGCCCGCGGTTGAACTGCTGGGTCGGCACGTTGCCGGTGATCGTCAGGAGCGCCGACGAGTCGTAGAAGGCGTTCGCGACGGCCATCGTCAGGTTGAGCGAGCCTGGGCCGCACGACGTGTACGTGACGGCGGGCCGGTGGGTGACCCGGTAGTACGCGTCGGCCATGAAACCGGCGGCCTGCTCGTCGTGCGCGGTGACGGTCCTGATGGCGTCGCGACGGTCGTACAGAGCGTCGAGGAGGCCCAGGATGCCGTGCCCGCACACGCCGAAGGCATGCGAGACCCGCTCCTTCACGAGATACTCGACGAGCATTTCCGCGCCGCGGTACGTGGGCATGTCGGCAGATCCTCGGTCGGGACTCCTGGGCTCGGCGCCAGGAAGCGTGAGATTGTGCAACTGTCGCGATATGTGCGGGAACGCGGCCCTACGCCCGACCGCCCGGCATCGCACGTGATCGAGGGAGGCCATCCGAGCTACGGGCCGATCACGGTGGATGCCTGCCGCGATGTTACTATGAAGTGAAACAGTTGCCTAGTACGGTTCTCGTGCGAGCAGGTGCCCCATGTCGACCTGGAGCCGGCGCTTCGGCTGGATCGTCCCCTCCTGGAACAGCGTGACCGAGTTCGAGGTGCAGCGGCTCGCTCCGCCCGGCGTATCGCAGCACTTCACGCGCATCGCGCATACCGAGGACAGCCCCGCGGCATTCGATGCGATGGCACGGCACGCTCCCGAGGCGGCACTCCTCCTGGCCCACGCCTCGGTGGATGCGATCTGTTACGCCTGCACGTCGGGCAGCTTCTTCCGTGGCTACGACTACGACCGTGACCTCGCGACAGAGCTGACTGCCCAGGCGGGCACGCCGGTCGTGACGATGGCCGACGCGCTGGTGCAGTCGGCGCGCCATCTCGGCATGCGGCGCATCGCCGTCGCCGCGCCGTACGAGCCGTGGCTCCTGGAGGCGCTCGTCAGCTTCCTGGAGGCGGCCGGCCTGCGCGTGCTCCGCAGTGCGGGGCTTGGGGAGCAGGCAAACGTTCGTCACACCCCCGCGGAAGCTGTCGCGCTCGCCCGATCGGCGTGGGATCCCGCTGCCGACGGGCTCGTGATGAGCTGCGGGAACTTCCGCACGCTGGAAGCGATCGGGCGGATCGAGCGCGAGCTGGGACGGCCCGTCGTGACCAGCGTGCAGGCGTCCGTGTGGGCCATGTGTCGGGCGACGGACGCCGCGGGCCCCCGGCGACCGGCGGGGATGCTGTTCAGGCAGCCCCCGGTAGATCCGCTCCCGGCTGCCGCGCCACTGCCGTAAGTCGCGCCGCCGCGATATCGATACGTTGCACGGCGTGGTGCGGGCCGTGCGCGGGCACCGGCAGCACCACTGCAGCCGGTAGACGAGGTTGACCGCAGCGGGTAGCCTTGCGGTTGTCGGCTGCGCCCCGCATCGAACCGAGCGTCCCCATGGCCGTCCGCAGACATCCCGTTCCGAGGCTGAAAGCGCCGCCTGACGTCGGCCCGCTTCCGGTGCTCGACGCGAGCCCCAATGCCATCCTGGGAGTGGACCCGCAGGGGCGGATCGTATATGCCAGCCCGCGCGTCGAGCAGACCTTCGGATGGTCTCCGGCTGACCTGCTCGGCGAACTGGTCGAGCGGCTGATTCCGGAGCGCCTGGCGGGACGGCACGCGGCGCACCGCGCCGGCTTCGCTGCCCAGCCGACCGCGCGACCCATGGGGATCGGCCTGGACCTGGCCGGCCGTCGGCGGGACGGCTCGGAGTTCCCGGTGGAGATCAGCCTCGCCCCGGTGGAGACGACGGCCGGCCCGCTGGTCTTCGCGACGGTGGTCGACATCACCGCCCGCAAGGCGCTCGAAGGACAGCTGCTGCAGGCGCAGAAGATGGAGTCGGTCGGACGGCTGGCGGGCGGCATCGCGCACGACTTCAACAACATGCTGTTCGCCATCCGCGGGTATGCCGACCTGCTGCTGGAGGACCTGGATGCGTCGCCCGACGGTTCGCTCGACCGGCATGAGCTGCGGCGCAGTGTGGAGGGAATCAGCGCGGCGGCCGATCGGGCGACAGCGCTGACCGCGCAGCTCCTCGCGTTCAGCCGCCAGCAGGTGGTACATCCGGTGGTGATCGACCCGCGCGAAGCGGTGGCGGGGCTGGAGCCGATGCTGCGCCGCCTCATCGGCGAACAGATCCGGCTGGTGCTCTCGCTCGACCCCGGCACGGGCCTGATTCGCGCGGACGCCGGGCAACTGGACCAGATTCTCGTCAACCTCGTCGTGAACGCCCGTGACGCGATGCCCGACGGCGGCACGGTCACGATCGAGACGGCGAGCGCCGTGTTCGACGAGGCGTACGCCGTCGAGCACTTCGAGGTCTCGCCCGGCCAGTACGTCATGCTGGCGGTCACCGACACCGGGCGCGGCATGGATCACGAGACGCGGCGCCACATCTTCGAGCCGTTCTTCACCACGAAGGAGCCGGGCAAGGGCACGGGGCTCGGGCTGGCCACGATCTACGGCATCGTGCGCCAGGGCGGCGGGCACATCTGGCTCTACTCCGAGCCGGGGCAGGGGACGACGTTCAAGTGCTACTTCCCGCGGGCTGAGGCCGAACCGGAGCTCCACGAAGCGTCGCGCCCCGGTGAGACACGCTCCGCGGCCCGCACACTGCTCCTTGTCGAGGACGAGCCGACGGTGCGCCAGCTCTCGCGGCGGGTCCTGGAGCGCGCAGGCTATCTCGTCATCGCGCCCGCCGACCCGCGGGAGGCGCTCGTGCTCGTCGAATCGGGCAGGACCGCGATCGACTGCCTGGTGACGGACGTGGTGATGCCGGATCTGTCGGGCGCGGAGCTCGTGCGCCGGGCGCTCGCGGCACGTCCGGGCCTGCCGGTCGTGTTGCTCTCCGGATACAGCCGGGAAACCGCGAACGTCGCCGACCTCGTCGCCGCCGGTGCGATCTTCGCCAGCAAGCCTCTCGGCACCCGAGATCTGCTGGCGGTCGTGGCGCAGGCCCTGGCGGGAGACACCGAGCACGCCTGAGAGCGGCGGGGACGTCAGAGGGCCCTGACCGGGGCCCCGATCCGGGGGCTCCGGGGCTCGCTCAGTGTTTCGGACGGACGCTCAGGACCAGGCTGACGCCGCCCACGGCGAGCACGGCGAGGAAGAGCAGCAGCCCATCGAGCGCGCCGCTGCCGCCCGCCCGCACCACGAGCCAGACGAGTGCAAGGGCGACGATGGGCCCGACGAAGAGCTCCATCCGGTCGCCGATGAGGAAGTCGTACCAGAAGGCGCCGAAGGCGCGCAGGTAGCGCATCGGGCTACTCCTTCGCCGCCGCAGCCGACGGTGACGCCAGCCGGGTGAAGAGGCCACCCTGCACCGCGCGCACCGCGCCGAGCGAGGCGACGAGGTACGCCGCGAGCAGGATGAGGAGCGTCGCGTCGCTCGCCGGCCAGTTGACGCCGATCCCTTCACCCGCCCAGAACGTGCCGAACGTGACGAGCATGAGTCCGACGGCGAACTTCAGCCCGTTCTCCGGTACCCGCGCGAGGGGCTGGTGCAGCGCTGCGCCGACCGCCAGCACGATGATCCCGGCGGCTGCCGCGCCCAGCGCGGCCGGCCCGAGCTGCCCCGCCGAGGCGCCGAAGGTGATGACGATGAAGGCCACCTCCATGCCTTCGAGGAGGACACCCTTGAAAGCGACGGTGAAGCTGATCCAGTCCATGCCCACCTGCGCCACGGGTGGCTCCTCCTGGAGCGCCGCCACCTGCCGGGCGTAGATGGAGGCCTCGTCGTGCTTCGCCTTCGCGCCGGCCGCGCGCAGGATCGCCTTGCACAGCCACTGCAGCCCGTAGATGAGGAGGAACGCGCCCACGATCAGGCGCAGCCAGGCGATCGGCACGAGCACGACGATCGCCGTGCCGAAGATCCCCACGATGACCGCGAGGGCGGCCGCCGCGCCGACGACGCCGATGAGCGTCGAGCGCCACTGCCGCGTGACGCCCACGGCGAGGACGATCGTCAACGCCTCGACGAACTCCACCAGCGAGGCGAGGAAGGCGGGCAGGGCCGCCACCAGGACGCTCATGAACTCCCTCCGCGTAACACTTGCTACATCAAACGGATGTTACCGCAATGAGCCCGAGACAGGTACCGCGGACACGACCGCCCGTTCCAACCGCCAGGAGCTCGATCAGGCTGCGTCCGGCCCGCAGGAGCCGGAGCCCTGCTCCGGCCGCCAGGAGCCCGATCAGGCTGCGTCCGGCCCGTGTGCCGAGTGTGGGCGGACCCGCGGAAGGAGGCCGGCTGCCGCGATGACGTACCATGCCGGGGTTCGACGCGAGGAGGGTGCATGTCCGATGCCCCGCGGGCGGCGCAGCCGACCCGCTTCATGGTCCTCGTCTACCGTGTTCCCGCCAGGCCGACCGCCAATCGCGTGTACGTCTGGCGGATGCTGAAGAAGATGGGCGCGGTGTACCTGCAGCAGTCGGTCTGCGTCTTCCCGCAGAACGCCAGGGTCAACCGCGAGCTGCGTCCCGTGCTGGCGAAGATCGAGGAGTCGGGCGGCGAGTTCCACCTCCTCCCGCTGCGCAGCCTCGAGCCGGACGAGGAGCGCAAGCTCGTGGCGCAGTTCGTCGAGCAGGCCACGCGCCACTATCAGGAGATCATCGAGAACTGCGAGGTCGACTTCACCAAGGAGATCGAGTTCGAGACCTTTCGCCAGAACTACACATACGAGGAGGCGGAGGAGATCCGCTCGGAGTTCGAGAAGATCGTGGCCTGGTTCGGGCGGGTGCGTGAACGCGACTGGTTTGGCGCGCCAAATCGGGCCGAGGCCGAGGGCTGGTTGGCACGCTGCAGCGGCATGCTCGAGGAGTTCGAGGCGAAGGTGTTCAGCACCCAGCAGCCCGCGCTCGAAGGCAGTGCGCGGGATCGGCGGAGTGCCCCGCACGGGAGGAGCAGAGGCGGCGCCTCGAAAGCGGTGATCGTGCCGGACATCGCGGAAGGCACGCCCCCCCGCAACGACGACGCCCCGGGGACGACCGGGACGTCGCAGGCGCCCCCTCGAGGAGAGGCAGCGACCGCGGACGGACGGGCCTCCTCGCGCGGTTCCGATGCGCCGGAGGACGTGCGGGCCGCAGCCGGCTCCACGCGTCGCCCGGCCGGGAGCTGAGCCGTCACGCCGCGTCCCGCCACGCCCGCTCCCGGTGCTCGAT
>JBJKRK010000071.1:0-3346 GCA_046704705.1 Candidatus Limnocylindrales bacterium
CGCACCCGCGCGGCGGTATGCTCTGGGTGGCCTTATAATGCGGGTGTCCTAATGATTTGTGCCACCAAACCTAGTTATCGTTGGGCGTTGCGCGGCCGCGCGCCGGGCACGCGACGCTGCCTGGTGGCACCCGCAGGTCAGGCTCCGGGACCTTGCCGTCCCGCCGGTGCGCGGCGACCGCCGGGCATCGAATCGCACGCGCGCGGCGCCGGGAGCCGGGCACCGTGATGCCTCGGCCGGAGGCGCGCCTTGGCCCGACGACCCGCCGTCTCCTCGCGGTTCGCACGCTGCGTGCCATCGCGCAGGGTGCGCTGGCCGTCGATTTCGCGCTGTACCTCAACGCCCTCGGCTGGAACGGCACGAGCATCGGGCTCGTGCTCACCGCCAGCGGCCTCGTCCTGGCAGGGCTGGCGCTGATCGTCGGACCGTTGAGCGACCGGATCGGGCGACGCCGGCTGCTGCTCGGCTATCAGGCGCTCTCCGGAGCGGCGGCGGTGGTCGGGATCCTGACGTCTTCGCCGGTTCCGCTCGCGATCGCGGCGATCGCCGGCGGGTTCGGACGGGGCGCGAACGGATCCGCCGGCCCCTTCTCGCCCGCCGAGCAGGCCTGGCTGGCCGAAGCCCTGGCGCCGCAGGACCGAGCACGCGTGTACGGCTGGAACAGCGCGTTGGGCTTCTTCGGGATGGGCCTGGGTGCCATCCTCGCTGCATCCCCCGCGCCCCTCGCCGGGATCCTGCCCGGTGCACTCGCCTACCGCCCGCTGTTCGCGCTCGCGCTCGTGGTTTCCGCCGCCGGCTTCGGACTGCTCCTCGGCGCCCACGAGACATACCGGCCTCGGACGGCACAACGGACGGTGACACGTGGAACCCCGACGCGTCGCCGCGAGAACAGAGTGCTCGGCCAGATGGTGGCGCTCAACGCGCTCAACGGCGCCGCCGTGGGGCTCGTCGGGCCCCTGATCTCGTACTGGTTCCTGCTCCGCTTCGGCGTGGGGCCGGCAACGATCGGACCGGTGCTCGCAGTCACGTTCTTCGCCACCGGGGTGGCCTCGGTCGTGAGCGGTCGTGTGGCGGGTCGGATCGGCATCGTCGACGCCGTGGTCGGCGGGAGAGCCGCGGGCCTGCTGCTCCTGGTGGCGTTCCCGCTCATGCCGACCTACCCGCTTGCCGCGCTGGTCTACCTTGTGCGGTCGGTCTTCAACCGGGGCACGGCGGGTGTTCGACAGGCCATGGTGGTCGGTCTCGTGGGCGAGGAGCGCCGGGGTCTCGCGACGAGCCTGAACGCCGCGTCGATGACGCTGCCGCAGTCGCTCGGCCCCACTCTCGCCGGGACACTCTTCGCGGCGGGGCAGTTCGTGTTCCCCTTCTACCTCGCGGCCGTGCTGCAGGGAATCTCGCTCGCCTTCTACAGTCGCGTCTTCCGCCCGTTCGAGCCGGTGCCCCGACGCAACGCCGTCACCATGAGCCGGGCGGCTGCGGAAACACAGGAAGAGGCGCCGGCCGATCCCCAGGAGCCGGCCGGCGCCAGATCGCGCTGAGCGCTATGCCGCGCGCCGCGATCGCGCGCCGCGCGCCACGAAGGCTCCCAGGCCGGAGGCCAGGGCGAGGACGCCCAGAAGCGCGAGGAGCGGGACCGGGGTCCCGCGCTCGCCCGTGCCGCTGGTGGTGGCCGGCAGCGAGGTCGGCGTGACGTCGACCGTCAGCCTGAACGTCTGTCCCACGGTGCCGGTGCCGGGCGCCACGTACGTGAGCACCAGCTCTGTCGTGCCGTGGGAACGAGCGCGGTACCGGAATGTCTGCCTGCCCGGCGCGCCGAGGAGATCGCTCGTAGGAGCTGCATAGTCGCCGCTGCCGGGTTCCGCCTCGAGGACGCCGGCGTCGGGGGCGGTTGCCACGACCCAGTGGTAGCCCGTGCTGGCATTCGACTCGAGGTCGATGGTCACCGAAGTTCCCACCGCGATGCTGATCGTGCGCCCGGACGCCGCCTGGGTGAGGTCGACGGTCTGGCTGGCGAGCACCGCGCCGGGCAACAGCATGGAGGCCAGGATCGCGGCGATGCCGATGGGGAGGGGTCGACGCCGTGTTCCGCCAGCGGCGAGGGCCCGCAGTACGCGCAGCGGGCCGGTAGCGATGGTGCGAGATGCCGACATCTTCGTGGTGTCTCCTGCGGGACGCGACGTGCTCGAAGCAAACGGACGCTGGACGCCGGCGCCCTCCGCATGGTTCCACGCAGGTCCGTCGGGAATGACACGCAACTGCAACGCGAGCACCCGCAACACGCCCGGGACGGGATCGTTGGAAGAACCGGGTGCCGGGTGGCGGTTCGTGTCGAGGCGCACGGACTGCTGCCACGCGGAGGTGGCCGCCCACGTCCGGGCGACATCCGCCTCGATCAGACCGCAGAACGTTCCTGCATGGGCCCGCCGTCCCCGGCGACGGTGGGCCCACCCTTCTGCCCGCTCCGGATGGCTCCCGCATGCACGCGGCACCCTGGCAGTGCAACGCGACTGCAACAGCCGTGACGACCGCTGCGAGGCCCGCTGCAGCGCCGCGCCGATACGGTCGGGTGGACGCCGGATCTGGAGCGGGACTCCTGCTTCGGCGACCAGCGGGGATCGCGCCGCCATCCCGGCCCTCCGAGTCCCGGCACCCAGCCGGATGGCGGACGGCCCCGCCGAGGCGTTCGTTCACCACCGACTCCGGTCGGCGTGCGCGACACAGACACGAGTGCACGACGTATGTCAGGAGGTTTGATGTTCAAGCGAATTGCTCTGGTTGCCGTGCTCGCCGGCGCGCTCGTCGGCGTCACGGGTTGCGGATCGGCAGGAAGCTCGGCCGCTCCGTCGCTGCCCGCTGCCCCGTCCACGCTGCCCGGCGGCGCCCCGTCGTCGGCGCCACTGCCGTCCACCGCGCCGTCGTCGGCGCCACTCCCGTCCACCGCCCCGTCCTCGGTACCGCTGCCGTCGGCGCCCGCCTCTGGGACGCCGTAGCCGCAGCGGCGTGGTCGCGCCCCCACGAGAGCGGCCTTCGGCCGGCCCCGGTGCGGGGCGGGGGACCACGCAGGACGCGCATGTGTCAACGCCGGCCGGATGCCCACGCTCCGGCCGGCGTTTCCTCTGCCTCGCGGCGAGACCAGCGCACCCGATAGGTGCATCCGATAATCGCTCTCCGGCCGGGCACGCGTACCCTGTGCGATGCACCCGTCACCCGAGGATCTGCCATGCGCTATGTCCCTGAGGATTCCCTCTCTTCGCCGCGCTTCACCGGTCCCGCCACGTTCGCGCGCCTGCCGTACGTCCGAACGCTCGAGGACGTGGACGTCGCGATGGTCGGCGTTCCCTTCGAC
>JBJKRK010000072.1:0-2662 GCA_046704705.1 Candidatus Limnocylindrales bacterium
TCAGTTGGGCCGCTCGTCCACCTCTGCGGGATCCACGATCAAGGGGCGCAGCTGCCGCGTGAGCAGGTCGTTCTCCAGCGCGATGACCGCGTCGAGCTCCGCCAGGCGCGCCTCCGCGGTGGGCGACTCCAGGAGCCGCTGCCGCTCCGGCAGGCCCACCTGCAGCAGGCCGCTCAGCAGATGCGAGAGCGGGATGGGCGCCTGCGTCGACACGATCCGACGGGCCGCCTCGAGGATCCGCTCCAGGGTGTCCGCGCCGGCCGGCGTGCCCGGGATCGCCACATCCCCCCGGTCGAGCGGGACTCCGCTGCGCGTCCGACCGGAGAGGGATGCCGCTCCGGGGGCGTCGGTCTCGTCGACCTCGATCTCCACCTCGATCTCGACCTCGACATCACCGGCGCCCGCGTGATAGCGCGCCAGGTACTGCAGGAAGCGTCGGCCCACGCGCCCCGCGAGGAGGTGGGCCCGGTCGGGATCGCCCAGCCGTTCCGACAGCGGGGTGACCTCGCCCACGAGATACGGCTCACGCCCTTCGAGCGCGCGATCGAGGCGGAACCGGCGCGTGCCGACCGTGACGAGGTCGAACCGCCCGTCCGCATACTGACTGGTGCGCCGGATCTCGGCCATGGTTCCGACGCTCGCCAGGCGAACGGGGCCGCCGCCGACCTCGCGGCCGGACCGCAGCAGCACGACGCCGAATGGCTCCTCCTCCGCCAGGCAGCGCTCGGTGAGCGCCCGGTACCGTGGCTCGAACACGTGCAGCGGCAGCACGACACCCGGGAAGAGCACCGTGTGCAGCGGGAACAGCGGAAGTTCCATTGCCACGGACCCTAGCGCACGGACAGCCGCTTGTCTTGCCCGCGCAGGATCGACCGCGGGCAGCCGGTCACGCGGGCATCACACGAGCCCGCGCGAACTCAGTGGTGGCAGGCGCCCGGGCTGCCGGCCGAGTCCGCCGTGCGGAAGCTGCTCCCGCAGCCGCAGGCCGACACCGCGTTCGGGTTGTTCACCGTGAAGCCCGCGCCCATCAGCGTGTCGACGTAGTCGATCTCTGACCCGGTGACGTACTGCGAGCTCTCGGGGTCGACGTAGACCTTGATGCCCCGCGACTCGACCAGGATGTCCTCGTTCGACGGCTGATCCTCGAGCATCATGCCGTACCGGAAGCCGGAGCAGCCGCCCGAGTACACGTACACGCGCAACCCGACGGCCGGATTCGACTCCTCGCGCGTCAGCTCGGTCAGTTTGGCGGCGGCGGCCTCGCTCAACGAAAGGAGGGGTGCGGCCGGCACGACCTGCGTGATCGGCTGGGGTTCAGTGTTCAGCATCCTGGAAACGACCCTCCCGCGAAGAGTGAGACGCTTGTGCCGGCTGTCCGCCGGTGCCCGTATCCTACGAGGGACCCCTGATTTCGGCAACAGCCCTGCCAGAACTGCATGGCCGACCGTTCCGGCGCGGGCCAGACCGATCCGGGGCGAACTCCGACCGACCCGGCGCGGACCCCCGACCGATCAGGGGCGGACCCCGGGCGGGCTCAGGGCGGATGCAGACCGCGGCCGCTCCGGGGAACCGAGCCGGCTTGGCCCGCGGGCGGAACGTCAGGACGGCGGTTCGAACCGCTCCACCACGGTCGCGATCCCCTGCCCGACCCCGATGCACATGGTGGCGAGGCCGTAGTGACCGCCGCGGCGCTGCAGGCCGTGGAGCAGCATCGTCATCAGGCGCGCGCCGCTCATGCCGAGTGGATGGCCGAGCGCGATCGCGCCGCCCTCGACGTTGACGCGCTCGGGATCGAGCCCGAGCTCGCGGATGCAGGCGATCGACTGGCTGGCGAACGCCTCGTTCAGCTCGACCAGATCGAGATCGCCCACCGTCAGGCCGGCGCGCTCGAGCGCCTTCCGGGTGGCCGGGATCGGCCCGATCCCCATGACCGACGGATCGACTCCGGCGACGGCGGTGGCGACGATGCGGCCCATCGGACGCAGGCCGAGCGAGCGGGCACGCTCCGCCTCGACGAGCAGGCAGGCGCTCGCCCCGTCGTTGATGCCGGAGCTGCTGCCGGCGGTGACCGTGCCGCCCGCCCGGAACGCGGGGCGGAGCTTCGACAGCGCCTCGAGCGACGTCTCGGGCCGCGGGTGCTCGTCGCGATCGACGATGACGGGCTCCCCCTTCCGCTGCGGAACCTCGACCGGCACGATCTGCTCGGCGAAGGCGCCCGACTCGATCGCCGTGACGGCGCGGCGGTGGCTCTGCAGCGCGAAGGCGTCCTGGTCCTCGCGGCCGACGCGGTACTCCTCCGCCACCTTCTCGGCCGTCTCGCCGAGCGAGATCGTCCACTCAGGTGGCATGCGCGGGTTGACGAAGCGCCAGCCGAGCGTCGAGTCCTGGAGCTCGTGGGTGCCGCGCTCGAAGGCTGCGGCTGCCTTGCCCAGGACGTACGGGGAGCGGGTCATGCTCTCGACGCCACCCGCCACGATCACGTCGGCATCGCCGTACGCGATGGTCTGCGCGGCCGTGTTGATCGCCTGCAGGCCGGAGCCGCACAGCCGGTTGACCGTCTGCCCGGCCACCTCCACGGGGAACCCGGCCAAAAGGAGCGCCATGCGGGCGACGTTCCGGTTGTCCTCGCCGGCCTGGTTCGAGCAGCCCAGGATCACGTCGT
>JBJKRK010000073.1:0-9762 GCA_046704705.1 Candidatus Limnocylindrales bacterium
CCGCTACACCCGCCCCGGAGGGCGTGCCTCCGGTGGCGAGCACGGCGGCGCGCGCGGACGCCACGAATCCCGACGGGTCGGCTCCCGACGGGTCGGCGGCATCCGTGCGCCCCATCGCCTTCGACCAGCTGTCCCCGCACCCGGTCTCACAGCCCGCCGCGAGCATCGACCTGCTCCTTGGCGTGGACCTGGAGGTGACGGTCGAGATCGGCCGCACGCGGCTGCCGATCCGGGAGATCCTCGGGCTTGCCCCGGGTTCGATCGTCGAGCTCGACAAGCTCGCCGGCGAGCAGGTCGATGTCCTCGTGAACGGGCATGCCATCGCGCAGGGCGAAGTGGTGGTCGTGGACGAGAACTTCGGCGTCCGGATCATGAGCATCGTCTCGCGGCACGGCCGCATCTCCTCCGCGGGGGCGGCATGACGCTCAGGGAACTGCTCGGCCGGTCGGTGCGCGCGCTGGGCACCCGAACGACTCGAGCGACGGGACGTCTCGTGCCGGGTGCGGCAGGCGCGGCAGCCGATCGCCCGCTGCGGAAAGCCTGTGCACGCCCGATGCGCCAGGCCGCTGCCCCTGCGCGAAGCGGTGCTTTCGCGCGAAACGGTGCTTCCGCGCTCTTCACCCGCAACCACCTGCTCATCGGCGCGGCGCTCGCCGCCGTCATCGCCGTGCCCGTGTTCCTCTCGCAGGTCTCCGGCGCGGCGACATCGCCGGGCGCCACAGTTCCAGGCGCCGCCGCGGCCTCCGTCCTCCCGACGTCGCTGTCGGGATCGTCAGCCGCCTCCGCACTCGCCGGCGCGACCCCCGCCGTGGCGGGCCTCGGCCTGACCGATGGCATCGATCTGTTCGATCTGGCGGCCAAGACCCTCCTCGTGCTGGGCCTTCTCTACCTCACGCTGCGCGTGCTGCGCCGCATGCAGGGTGGGGGCCAGCCACACGGCGACGGGATCGCCGTGCTGGAAAGCCGCGCGATCGCGCCGAAGACGAGCGTCCTCGTGGTCTCGGTGCGTGGCCGTGAGCTCGTCCTGGGCCTGAGCCCAGCCGGCCTCGCGACGCTCGCCGATCTGACCCCTCCGCAGTCCGCGCGCAGCGACGCGGGCGGACCGGGCGACGTCCCGCAGGCAGGGCTCGAACCCGGCCGCGTCGTCGCGGCGGGTCGACGCGGTGTCCTGGAAGGTGTCCCGCAGCGACCCTCGATCCGGCGTGTGCGGGGGCGCGCGGCGTGAACGGCATCCCGGGGGGCGCCGCACGTGCGCGCTTGACGCACAGGATGGGCGATGGCTCGCGCGCACCCCTGACGTGCGGCACGGGTCCGGGACTGCGCCCACATGCGTCACGCGACATGGGTCGCGGGCTCGTGGCCAGCCTTCGCCGGCTCCCGCGCCCGGGGCGCCGGATCCGCATCCTCCTCCTCACCGCGCTGGCGCTGCTGGCGCTCTCCGCCTGCAGCGGCACCAGCTCCCCGGACGTCTCGGTGCAGATCGGCAGCGGCCAGGCGTCCGACGGCGGCGGGACGTTCGCGCTCTCGCTGCAGATCCTGATCGCCATCACCGTGCTGGCCGTGGCGCCCGCGCTCCTGCTCATGGCGACCAGCTTCACCCGCATCATCGTGGTCCTCTCGCTGCTGCGGAGCGCGATCGGGATCCCGCAGCTGCCGCCCAACCAGATCCTGATCGGGCTGTCGCTCTTCCTGACGCTGTTCATCATGGCCCCGGTCTGGACGCAGGTGAACAGCGACGCCGTCCAGCCCTACATGGCCAACCAGATCACCGCCCAGCAGGCCTTCGACCGGGGCCTCCAGCCGGTGCGGACCTTCATGCTCAGCCAGACCCGGCAGTCGGACCTCGAGACGTTCATCGCGCTGGACAAGCAGCCCCGTCCGAAGACGACCGCCGACATCCCCACCGAGGTGCTCCTCCCGGCGTACGTCGTGAGCGAGCTGAAGACCGCCTTCACGATGGGGTTCCTGCTCTTCATCCCGTTCCTCATCATCGACCTGGTGGTCGCCTCGGCGCTCATGTCGATGGGCATGGTCATGGTGCCGCCGACGCAGATCTCCCTGCCCTTCAAGCTGCTGCTCTTCGTCCTGGTCGACGGCTGGGTCCTGGTGGTCCAGTCACTCGTGCACAGCTTCGGGTGAGCGAGCCATGACCACGGCCCAGGTAACCGCGCTGCTCCAGCAGGGCCTGCTCACCACCGCGCTGGTGGGGGGACCGATCCTGATCCTCACCCTCGTGGTCGGGCTGGTCGTCTCGGTCGTGCAGGCCGCCACGCAGATCAACGAGGCGACCCTCACGTTCCTGCCCAAGCTCATCGTGGTCGCGGTCCTCCTCTGGCTCGCCGGTCCGTGGATGCTCGGCCAGCTCGTGAACTACACGGCCATGCTGTTCCAGGCGCTCCCGCAGGCCGCCCGATGAGCGTGACGTTGCCCGGCGGCCAGGTAGTGGCGCTGTTCCTGGTGCTGATGCGGACGACCGGCTTCGTGGTGACCGCGCCGATCTTCGGGCATCGCGCCGTCCCGGCCACGGTGAAGGCCGGCATCGCCGCCGCCTTCGCCGTGCTGCTCGCCGGCCATGCGCAGGTTGCCAGCGCGCCGCTCGCGGTGGTGGTGGCGGCCCCGCTCGAGCTCGTCGTGGGGCTCCTGCTGGGCGCGGCGCTCAGCATGGGGCTGCAGGCGATCGAGATGGTGGGCCGGCTGGTCGCGCTGCAGATGGGGCTCTCGCTCGGGGCTGCCATCTCGCCGCTCGACGACGGCAGCTCGACGGCAATCGACCCGCTCTTCTCGGTGCTCGCCGGTCTGACGTTCCTGGCCCTGAACCTGCCCGTCGCCATGGTCCAGCTGCTGGCTAGCTCCTTCGGCCCGTTCCCCCTCGGCGGTGGGATGTCGCCCGCGTCGGGCCTGTTCTTCGCCCAGCTCACCGGTCTGGTGCTCGAGCTCGCGATCCGCGTGGCGATGCCCCTGGCCCTGGCGTTGCTGTTCGTGCAGGCCGCGGTCTCGCTCCTCGCCCGCGCGATCCCCCAGATCAACGTGTTCATCCTGGGCATGCCCGTGACGATGCTGGCTGGCCTCATCGTGATGGTGGCGGCGCTCCCGTCACTCGCGCAGGGCGCCGCATCCGTGTACAGCCTGCTCTTCCGGGCCGTCATGACCGGGGCACTGCCGTGAGCGGCGAGCGGACCGAGCAGCCCACGGAGCGGCGTCGCGCGGAGGCCCGCCGGCGTGGGCAGGGCGTCGGTCGCAGCCACGAGTTGGCCATGGGCCTCACCCTCGGCGTCAGCATCCTGGGCGCCGCGGCGCTCCTGCCGGGAGCCGGACGCACGCTGGCCGCCTCGCTCCAGCAGGCCATCGAGAGCATCGGGGGTGGCCGCGCCTCATCCGCACAGATGACGGCCTCCTTCGGGCAGGGCATGAGTGAGTGGCTGCAGCTCGTCGGGCCGCTCGCGCTCCTCGTCGCGTTCGCAGGCGTCGTGGCGAACCTTGCGGGCGGCGGTCTGGTGCTCTCGTTGGAGAGCGTGCGGTTCGATGGATCCCGCCTCAACCCGATCCAGGGGATGCGGCGGCTCGTGGACGGCCAGGCGCTCGTACGGCTGGTGATCGCCACGGCCAAGCTCGTCATCCTGGCCGCGGTCAGCTGGCAGGTCGCGGCCTCGAGCGTCCCCGCCATGCTCGCGATGAGCGGCGCGGGGATCGGCCCGATCGGCGGCGTCGCGCTCGGTGCGGTCTACCAGCTCGGCATCTCGATCACCGTGCTGATCGCCGCCGTGGCGGCGCTGGACTTCGTGGTGCAGCGGCGCCGCGCGATGAGCCAGCTGCGCGTCAGCAAGGACGAGCTGCGGCGCGACCTCCGCGAGCAGGAGGGCGACCCTGTCATCCGAGCCGCGCGCCGCCGTCGCGCCCGCCAGATGGCCCACGCCCGCATGATGCAGGCGGTCCCCTCCGCCGACGTGGTCGTCACCAACCCGACGCACCTGGCGGTCGCCCTGAAGTACGACTCGCTCACGATGCGGGCCCCGCGCATCGTCGCCAAGGGCCAGCGCCTGATGGCCGAGCGAATCAAGGAAGTCGCGCGCGAGCACCGCGTGCCGATCGTCGAGGACAAGCCGCTCGCCCGGGCGCTCTTTCCCAAGCCGCTCGGGAGCGAGATCCCGGTGCACCTGTACCAGGCCGTGGCCCGTTTGCTCGTGCTGGTCCAGGAGGCGCGGTTCGGCGTGCGGCGCAGCGCGACGAGCCCCACATCGACCCGGCCGGCGTCCCGTGGCGCGACGAGCCCCATATCGGCCCGGCCGGTGTCCCGTGGCGCGCCGACCCCCACGGCGGCCCGGCCGGCCCCTCGTCCGGCGCCTGGTGGCGTCCCGACGTCCACGGAGGCGGGGCAGCGGACGGGACGCGCCACGAGATCCACGCCTGAGCTCAGTGGAGGCACGCGATGACCAGCCTGACCGCGCCCGGGACATCCGTCCTGCAGCGCAGCGACGCCGTCCTCGCGGCGGCCGTGGTGGGGATCGTGGCGATGATGATCGTCCCGCTTCCGCCGGCCCTGCTGGACGTGCTGCTGATCACCAACATCACGTTCTCGCTCACGATCCTGCTCGTCACGATGAACGTGCGGGAGCCGCTGGAGTTCAGCGCCTTCCCCTCGTTGCTCCTGGTCGCGACGCTCTTCCGGCTCGGGCTCAACGTGTCGGTCGCCCGTCTGGTGCTGCTCGACGCGAATGCCGGCCAGGTCATCAGCGCGTTCGGCAACGTGGTCGTCGGCGGGAACACGGTGGTCGGCATCGTCGTGTTCCTCATCCTCATCGTGATCCAGTACGTCGTCATCACGAACGGCGCGGGACGCGTCAGCGAGGTGGCGGCGCGCTTCACGCTCGACGCGATGCCCGGCAAGCAGATGAGCATCGACGCGGACCTGAACGCCGGCCTGATCACGGCGGACGAGGCGCGGGCGCGGCGCCGGGCGATCGAGCGGGAAGCCGACTTCTACGGTGCCATGGACGGCGCCTCGAAGTTCGTCAAGGGCGACGCGATCGCGGCGCTCGTGGTCATCGCGGTCAACATCATCGGCGGCCTGACGATCGGCGTCCTCCAGAAGGGCATGGACGTGGGCACGGCCATTTCCACGTACACCGTGCTGACGGTGGGCGACGGGCTGGTCAACGAGATCAGCGCCCTCCTCGTCTCCACGAGCACCGGCATCCTGGTCACGCGCACCGCGTCCGAGATGGGCATGGGTGCCGATCTCTCGCGGCAACTCCTCGCACGCCCCCGCCTCCTGACCGTTGCCGGGACCATCCTGCTCGGCGTGGGGATCGTGCCGGGGTTCCCCACGCTCCTCTTCCTCGCCGGGGGCGGCACGATCGCCGGAGCCGGGCTCGTCATGTCGCGGCGGGCGAGTGCCGCCGCGGCGGTCGCTGCCGCCGAACCTCCGGCCCTGGCGAAGCCGGCCCAGGTGAGCGAGACGCCGCTCGACGCGCTGCGCGTCGACACGATGGAGCTGGGAGTCGGGTACGGCTTGCTCGGCCTGGTCGAGTCCGCCGGGGGCGGCCTGGTGGAACGCATCGGGCTGCTGCGGCGCCAGCTGGCTGCCGAGCTCGGCCTCATCGTGCCCACAATCCGGATCCGGGACGACCTCTCGCTCGCCCCGGAGGCCTACGCCATCAAGCTGCGCGGCGCCGAGATCTCGACCGGCATGGCCTACCCGTCGAAGCTCCTCTGCATGGACCCGGCGGGCGGTGAGCTGGCCCTCGACGGCATCCCCACCAGCGACCCGGTCTTCGGCCTGCCGGGCGTCTGGATCGACCCCGCGAACCGCGACCGTGCCGACGCACTCGGCTACACGGTGATCGACCCGGCGAGCGTCATGGCGACGCACCTGGCGGAGACGGTCCGGCGCCACGCGCATGAGCTCCTGGGTCGCCAGGAAACGCGCCAGCTCCTCGACACGCTGAAGGAGGACCAGCCGGCGCTGGTGGACGAGCTCGTCCCGGCGCTTCTCACGCTGGGGGACGTGGAACGGGTCCTGCAGGGCCTGCTGCGGGAACGCGTCCCGATCCGTGACCTGCGCACGATCTGCGAGGCGCTCGCGGACGCGGCCCGCACGATCAAGGAGCCGCTGCTGCTGGTCGAGGCCGCGCGCCACGCGCTCGCCCGCACGCTGTCGCAGCGCTACCGGCATACCGACGGGGCGATCCACGCCGTGGCCATCGCCCCCGACCTCGACACGCGGCTGGGCAACCAGCTCACGCTCCAGCCGTCGCACGTGGCGATCGACCTGCCGGGCGCAGATGCCCGGCGCCTGATCGCCGCCGTCCAGCAGGCCGTGAACGGGTTGAGTGAGGACGGGTATCCGCCGGTGCTGCTCTGCACGACCCGCATCCGCCTCGCGCTGCGGAGCCTGCTCGAGCGCGCCCTGCCACAGCTGGCCGTCCTGTCGTACGAGGAAATCATCCCCGCGATCGCGGTGCAGGTACACGCGCAGGTGGAGCTCTGACGAATGCCGACACTCGTTGCCCTCTGGTCGCTGCGCCTCGCCATGCTGGCCGCAGCCGCTGTTGCCGCCGTTTCGTATGCCGCAGGGACGCCCCCGCTCGACGCGATCGACCGTGGCCTCCTCGCGGCCGTGATCTTCACCTTCGGCGGCCGCTGGCTGCTCGATCGGCTCGAGAGCCCGCAGGCGCGCCTCGAGCGGATGCGCAGCGAGCGTGCCGCGGCGCGCGCGAAGAAAGGTGGCACGAAACAGGGCGGCGAGAAGAAGAAGCCGGGACGGAAGCGTGCGCCGGCCCAGGGTCGCACCGGGCGTCTGCCCGAGCCAGAGGACGCACAGGCATGAGAGGCACAGGCATGAGACGCACCGGCGGGAAGTCGGCAGGCATGCGACAGGCCGGCGGGAACTCGGCAGGCGTAGAACGCGCCGGCGGGAAGTCGGCAGGCATGCGACAGGCCGGCCGGAGACTGACAGCCACGAGGCACGCCGGCGCGCGGCGCACGCACGGCGGGCCTGAGACAGGCGCGACGACTGCCGCGGCGGGCGCGGCGAAGGAGGCTGAACGGTGGTGATGCCCGAGCAGACGAACCCCGGTGGGACCGGGAGGCCTGACCCCGGCCAGCCCGCGAGGCACGGCGGCACGGAGCGTGCAGCGGTCGCACCGAGCCTCGACGGGGCGCCCGCGACACGGCCCGACGGCGACAACGGGGCGCCCGCGACACGGCCCGACGGCGACAACGCGGCGCCCGCGACACGGCCCACCGGCGACAACGCGGCGCCCTCCGCACAGGGGGCAGCCCACAAGCCCGGTGCGTTCTCGACCATGCGTGCCGACCCGGAGCAACGGCGGCAGCTCGTCGAGCGTTACGCCCACCTCGTGAAGTACGTGGTGGGCCGGCTCGGCGTGGCGGTGCCGGGCGTCTTCGACCACGACGACGCGATGCAGGCCGGCGCCATCGGTCTCCTGCAGGCCATCGACGGCTACCGCGCTGGCAGCGCGGCCTCCTTCGAGTCCTACGCGCTCGTGCGGATCCGCGGGTCGATCCTCGACGCCGTGCGCTCCCTCGACACCGTCGGGCGGGCCGGTCGCGAGGCGGCGCGCGCCATCGAGCGCGCGATGAGCGAGCTGTACGCCAACCTGGGCCGCGTGCCGACCGAACAGGAAGTGGCCGCCCAGCTCCACGTGCCGCTCGCGCGCTACCACGAGTGGCTGCAGGTCGCATCGGTTTCGACCGTCTCACTGGACGAGCAGGACAGCCACGAGGCCGGTGGCGAGACGCCGGGGCTCGTGGAGACGGTCGCCGACGAGAGCGTCGTCGACCCGGTCGAGTCGCTGGCGCACCGTGAGACCCTCAGCCGCCTGAGCGCCGCGATCAGCGGGCTCGGCGAGCGCCAGCAGACCGTCCTCGCCCTGTACTACCAGGATGAGCTCACCCTGCGGGAGATCGGCGAGGTGCTCGGCGTGACCGAGTCGCGCGTCTGCCAGATCCACGCGGAGGCGATCCTCGCGCTGCGCGGCCGGCTGGGCGGCGAGCTGACGGGCAGGACCGTCAGGCGGCCGCGCACCCGGACGCGGCCGCCCGTCGCCGAACGAGGCACGACCCGACCGGCGGTGCACCCGCGCCGGTCCCATCCGGCGGCGGCAGCGTCGTCGAGTGCCGCGTTCCTCGCCGTCCGACCCCCCGGCATGCGACCCTCGGGTGTCGGAAGGACGCCGGACCGCGACGCGGTCAGCGGGGGGTGGTGGGCATGATCCGCGGGTACTACACAGCGCTCTCCGGGATGGTCACCGCATCGCAGCGCGAAAACGTGGTGGCCGACGAGATCGCCAACGTCAACACGACGGGGTTTGCCGGCGAGTCCGTCGGGCAGCGCGGCTTCGGGTTCGCGGTGGCCGCCTCGACGGGTCCCGAGCTCGGGTACCTCGGCACGGGGACCGAGGCATCCGGGCTCACCATCGACCCGACTCCCGGCCCGATCCAGCAGACCGGCAACCCGACGGACCTCGCGATCGAGGGCGGGGGGCTGTTCGCCGTGCGCACGCCGACCGGCACCGCGTACACGCGGGCCGGCACGTTTCACCTGGATCCGACCGGGCGCCTGGTGACCGAGCAGGGGTATCCGGTGCTGGACACAGCGGGCAACGACATCGTCGTGAAGGGCACGTTCAGCGTCGGCCCCGACGGGACCGTGGCGGGGACCGGCCAACAACTCGCGATCGCCGCCTTTCCCAGCACGGGCCTTGTCCGGCTGGGCGGTACGCTGTACGGCACGACCGCGCCGCTTCCGGCGGCGACCGGCGCCACCGTCCAGCAGGGTGCGCTCGAGACGAGCAACGTCGACCTGGACAGCGCGATGACCTCGCTGCTCGAACTGCAGCAACAGTTCAGCCTGAACGCGGAGGCGTTCACCTTGCAGTCTGACACGCTCACCCAGCTGGCCGACCTGGGGGCGCTGAAGTGAGGCCCATCAGCGCCTGCGGAGACGCCCGGGAACCGTTGCGGCCGCGCACCGTGGCGCCCGTCCCGGACATGTGCCGGGGCGCGGTTGGTCACCCATGCTCAAGTCCTCGTCCGGTGCTGCCGACTGCTCCCGTGAGCGCGTAGGAGAAGACCATGAAGATCGATCCTCAGAGCACGATCCAGGCGCCTGCGCTGACGCGTCCCAACCAGGCGCGCACCAGCGCTCCGGCTGGCGGGGACCATGACGGAGACGTGGATGCCGCCGGGTCCGGGAGCGGAGCGGCGGCGACCGTCGAACTGTCCGAGCGGGCTCGAGAGCTCCATGCGGCACTGCAGGCCGCGCAACAGGCGCCCGACGTCCGGCCCGAGCATGTCGCCGACGCGAAGCAGCGCCTGGCCGACGGCAGCTACCAGGTGAAGCCCGACCAGATCGCCAGCCGCCTGCTCGACCGGAAGGCCTGAGATGAGCGGCGCAGCCGACCGGCGCGGCGCGCCCGGGTCGGCCACCGGACCGGGCCTCGGCAGTGCCCTGGTGGGCGTGCTCACCGGGTTGCTCCAGGAGGAGCGTGCGCTGCGCGACGCCGTGATCCACCATGACCGCACCGCCCTGACGGGCTCGATCGAGCGTTCCGAGGCGTTCCTCGGCGAGCTCGAGGGGTTGCTGCCCCAGACCGCGAAGGCGTTCGCGGATGGCGGTCTGGGCCGTGCGGAGGCGACGCGGATCGTTCGCCTGCGCGACCAGCTCCGCGCGACCGCGCGCCAGAACGCCGTGCTGATCGAGCGCGCCTGGCGCTTCGACGCGGCCGCCATGCGCCTGCT
>JBJKRK010000074.1:0-4471 GCA_046704705.1 Candidatus Limnocylindrales bacterium
CAAGTGGGCGAACTCGAAGGAGGCGACCCGCAGCTCGATCTCGGGGTCCACGGCGAGGGCCGCCAGCTGATCGGCGACGAATGAACCACGCACGGCGTCGTCGTACGCGGGCAGCCAGCGGCTCACCACCAGGATGCGCAGCCGGTCCCGCGCGCGGTGGCCGCCGGCGGTGCCGGTGTTCGAGCCTGCCGACGCGGTGGGTTCGCTCACAGCCGAGCAGTCTATCCTGCGCTGCGTGCACGACAGCGGAGTGAATGCTCCTCGCCAGCGGCGCGCCGTCGTCCTCGTCCACAATCCCGTTGCGCCGTACTCGCGCGCGCTCCGCGTGGCGCGCTCCCTGCATGCCGACGGTTGGGACGTGTGCATCGCGGGAATCCCGCGCCCCGGTCTCCCGGCCGAAGCGTGGGATGGACCGGTCCGCATCGTCCGCGTCCCGCCGGGAGGCGCGCTGGCCCGATTCGTGGCGCCCGCGAGCGGTGCGCAGGCCGCGCTCGTCGACCACGTGGACGGTGCCCTGGCCGCGGCAGGGAGGCGCCTCGCGCGGGCACCGCTGGTGCGACGGATCCCCGGGGCGCGCTGGCTGGCACGACTGCGTGTTCCCACGCTCAGGCGCGTGCTCGGCGTTCTCCGTTGGCCGCTCCCGGCGCGCGCGTGGTCCGCCGGCCTGCTGGCCGCGCTTCCCCCGGCCGACCTGTACCACGCGTGCGGGATCCATGCCCTGCTGGCCGCCACCGAGCTTGCCCCGACGGCACGGCGTGCCGGCCGGGCCGGGCGCGTCGTGTACGACGTGATCGACCTGTTTCTGGAGGGCAACCGGTATGCGCGCATGCCGGTCGGGCTGAAGCGGCTGTACGGCCGCCGCGAGCGCGACCTGGTCCGCCGGGCGGACGCCGTGATCACCGTGAACGACGCCCTGGCCGACGAGCTCCGGCGCCGCTTCGGGCTCGCCCGGACTCCGCTCGCCGTGCTGAACTGTCCGCCGGCAGCCGCCGCGCTGCCCGATCGAACCGCCAGCCCACTGCGCGCCGCCGCCGGGGTGGCTCCCACGACCAGGATCGTCCTGTTCCTCGGCATCCTCGGCCCCGATCGCGGCCTCCTCGAATCCGGCGACGCCGTGCTGCGTGTCGCCGACGCCGCCTTCGTTGCGCTCGGCTTCGGGCCCTGGTTCGAGCGGCTCAGGGCACGCGATACCGACCCCCACTTCCGGGGGCGCCACGTCACGCTGCCGCCGGTGCATCCCGACGAGGTGACGCGCTGGGCCTCGGGCGCCGACGCGGTGCTGATCGCCGTCCCCGGTGACTCGCTGAACCAGCGGCTCTCCACGCCGAACAAATTCTGGGAGGGGCTCGCCGCGGGCGTCCCCCTGGTTGTGGGGCGCGACTTGCGGGTCATGCGCGAGATCGTCGAGGCGAACGACCTGGGGACGGTGGCTGATCCGGGGGACAGCGACGACCTCGCCGCGGCGCTCCGCTCGGTGCTCGAAGTGCCGGCCCCTCAGGCGGCTGCGCGTCGTGAAAGGGCCCTCGCGCTGGTGCGTGCGCGGTACAACTGGGAGGCCCAGGCGACCGGCCTGCTCGATCTCGTCGACGGCCTCGTGCCCCGCTGACAGTCGCCGCCGGCAGCTCGCGGCATGCCGCCGGCAGCTCGCAGCATGCCCCCGGCAGGTCGCGGGGATCCGCCGGCAGCTCGCAGCACGTCGCCGCCGGCAGCTCGCGGCATGCCCCCGGCAGGTCACGGGGAGGGGATGCGCTAGACTACGGCCCCGGCCCCGTCTGCGCGTGACCGACGCTGTCGGCCGCCCGCGCGGGGGCGCCTCCTGTCAGCACGTGGAGCTGTTCGCCGCACCATGACCTTTCGAGCTAAGCCGGTAACCCGGCGCAAGCATCGCCCGCAGTGGGAGAACGACGAGCGTCAGCAGCTCATCGTCACCATCGGGTTCGCCCTCCTGATCGTCATCGCACTGCTGATCCTCGGAGGCACGGTCGCCGCCGGGTACTACAACGACCACTTCGCGGCCGTCGCGACCGTGAACGGCGTGAGCATCACCAAGGACGAGTGGAACGCGCGCCAGCAGGTCGACCTGTTCCGCTACGCGCAGAGCGAGAACACGGTGCAGAACGAGGCGAGCGCCGGCATCATCGACAGCGCGACCGCCCAGCAGCAGATCCAGCAGCTGCAGCAGCAGGCGCAGAGCGTCGCGCAGTCGTCCCTCACCGAGCTCATCGACCAGACGCTCCAGGAGCAACTCGCCAAGCAGTACGGGATCACCATCACCAGCGCGGACATCCAGGCCGAGCTGAAGAAGGAGGCGACGACCCCCGAGGAGCGCAAGGTCCTGGCGATCTTCGTTGCGCCGCAGACCGACCCGAACTCGAGCACGCCGACCGCCGCACAGGATGCGGCCGCCAAGGCCAAGGCGGACGAGGCCCTCGCCGCGCTCGACTCGGGCACCTCGTTCGCGACGGTGGCGAAGAAGTACAGCACGGACCCGAGCGCGAGCAACGGCGGTGACTACGGGTACATCACGCAGTCGAACCCGATCGACAAGGCCTGGGTCGACGCGGTCTTCCAGCTCAAGCTCAACGGCACGACCGGGGTGATCAAGGGCGCCGACGGCGTGTACCGCATCGGGCGCGTCACGGACATCATCCCCGCGCACACCGACCCGAACTACCAGAAGACCATCGAGCAGTCCGTGCCGCTCGCCACGTACGAGCAGGCCGTCCGTGGCGACCTGACGTACCAGAAGCTCAACGACATGATCGTGGCGAAGGCCACCACAGGCAACGTGGAGCAGGTGCACGCCTGGGAGATCTACGTTCAGAACGACAACACCACCCCCGGCGTGACGGGGCCGCAGATCCGCGCGTCGGAGATCCTGTTCTCACCCAATGGCGACCCGAACACGGCATCCAGCCTGCCGACGACGAACCCCGCCTGGAACGTGGCGCACCAGAAGGCGATCCAGACCGTCAACGAGCTGCGGGCGATCACGAACCCGCAGCAGCGCGCGGCGAAGTTCGCCGAGCTGGCCAAGACCGAGAGCGACGACAAGGCAAGCGGGGCGAGCGGCGGCGACCTGGGCTGGTTCAGCCAGGGCCAGATGGTGCCGCAGTTCTCACAGGCGCTCTTCAACCACCAGTACCAGCCCTACCAGATCCTCGACCCCGTCCAGACGCAGTACGGCTGGCACGTGGTGATGTACGTCGGCCAGCGGCCGGATCCGCAGACCCGCATCAGCCAGATCCAGCAGGATCTCAAGAAGCCGGGCGCCGACTGGGTGTCGATCGCGAAGGCGCAGTCGGACGGGTCCGACGCCAGCAGCGGCGGGGACATGGGCTGGATCGCCCGCTACCAGGAGCCGGCCCAGATCGAGAACGTCATCTTCTCGTTGCAGCCCGGGCAGATCAGCTCGATCCAGACGCAGTCGAACGGCTTCTACATCTACCGGATCACGGAGAAGGCCAATCGGCCGGTGAGCGCCGACCAGCTCAGCAACCTCAAGGCCAACGCCTTCACCAACTGGTACGACGCGCAGAAGGCCAAGGCGAAGATCTGGGAGTCGCCGAGCGCCGCATCGACCTCGGCGTCGCCGACCCCGTGAGCCGGTCCGCTGCGCGCGACTGAACGAGCGGTGCGGCAACCGATGCTCGACGCGCTGCTCGACGAGGTGGCGCGCCGGCGCGGGATCCAGCCCGAAGATGGGCTGCAGGTGCTGAGGGTGACCGCCCTCCTCCTCCGCCCCTTCGACCCGGGGTGGCCGGTGCTTCTCCTCCCCGACCGGGCAGCCGCCGACGATGCGCCGGGCGACGATGCGCCGGGCGGCGATGCGCCGGGCGGCGATGCGCCGGGCGACATCGAGGCGCTCGATCCCGGGCCCGCGGCCCACGGGGCGTTCCGCCCGAAAGTGCTGCCCGGGAGAGGCGCGCACGGCGGGACGGTTGCTGCCCTGCTCCGGGCGCTGTACCCCGCAGATCACCCGGTGCTGGGTCTGGCCGGAGCGCCGGACGGGACGATCGGCGCGCTCGCCGACGCTGACCTCCTCGGGGCGCCGCACCTGGTGCCGGCGCTGCCCGTGCTGGACAACCTGGCGAGCCCACACTTCCTGCCCTGGCTGGCCGCTCGCCTGCGCGCCCCCGACGGTTGCCCGTGGGACCGGGAGCAGACGCACCAGTCCCTCCGGCCGTTCCTGCTCGAGGAGTCATACGAGGTGTACGACGCGCTCGAGCGCGGCGGCACCCCGGACCTTGCCGAGGAGCTGGGCGACCTGCTGCTGCAGATCGTGCTCCACGCGGAGCACGCCGCGGAGGAAGGCATCTTCGACCTCACCGACGTGTACCGGCGCATCGGCGGGAAGATCGTCCGGCGTCTCCCGCACGTCTTCGGGGACGTCCGGGCGGTCACCGCCGACCAGGTGGTGCGCAACTGGGAGCAGATCAAGCGTGCCGAGCGCGCCGCCGCTTCCCCCGGG
>JBJKRK010000075.1:0-7029 GCA_046704705.1 Candidatus Limnocylindrales bacterium
CCGCCGGAGCCCGCGGCGCCCGTCGGCACGACCACGGGCCAGCTGGCGCGGTACGCGGGCGTCAGCTCGGCGACCGCGGCCGGGTCGACCTTCGAGGCGAGGAGCAGGTTGAAGATCTCGGTGTCCAGGTTGCCGCCCAGCTGCCAGGCCATCACCTTCTCCCAGGCGAGCGAGTCCACCGCGGTCCACGGTGCGGGCCGATAGCCGGCGAGCCCGCCGCCTGCACCGAGGAACCCCGCGAGGACGAAGGGCAGCGAGCCGTCGCGGTGCTGCGCAAGCCAGGCGTTGACCCCGCTCGCGTACGCGTTGAGGATCGCCCGCGTGGCCGGCGAGGCCGCCTGGAGATCGCGCTCGGCCGCCTGGCGCCAACCCAGCGTCCGCACGAGGCGGTCGGTGTCCAGCTCGGCAGTGCCGAAGAGCGCCGAGAGCGTGCCGCTGTCCAGGTGTCGCCAGACCTCCATCTGCCACATCCGCTCCGAGGCGTGCACGTAGCCCTGTGCAGCGAAGAGATCGGCCAGGTTGCTGGCGTAGATCTGCGTGATGCCATTGGCGTCCCGCCGCACGGTCACATCGGCGGCGAGGCCCGGAAGATGCGCCGTTCCGGTTCGCTGCGGGATGCCCCTGGCCGCCACGACGGCGAGCATGGTGCCCAGTGCGACGACGGCGATGAGCACGAGCACCAGGACGACCTGCAGGAGCTGCGCCAGACGCCGCACGCCTCACTCCTTCCCGGCACGAGTCCGGCCCTGCCCCCGGCCGCCTCGTCCACCCGCTGCCCGCGATCCAGCCCGGGCAACGAGCCGATCTCGCGCCGCCTGTTCGCGCCATCATGCCCTGTCGGGCAAGTGCGCGCCAGGGCTGTCGAGTGCCAGGCGGCCTGATCCGGTACTCCCGGCTACGATTCCCGCATGACATCGGAAGAGCAGGCACGCAGCCTCGCCAACCTGCGGCTGGAGCGGGACGCGGTGTTCCTCTACCAGAGCCTGGCGAGCATCGAGAAAGAGAAGCGTCGAGCGGCGGCATTCGCGAAGATCGCCTCCAACGAGCGCCGCCACGCGTCGATCTGGGCGGACAAGCTGCAGGCGGCGGGCGCCGAGGTGCCCCCGGTCGACGGCCCGCGGCTGCGCGTTCGGTTGATCGTCGCCCTGGCCCGCCTGTTCGGGACCCGCGCGGTCAGCGACCTGGTGCAGGCGCTGGAGGGGGACGAGGGCGACACGTATGAAGAGCAAGCCGGCCCCGAGGTGGCGGAGATCGCGGCCGATGAGCGCGAGCACGCGCAGATCTGGCGCGAGCTCGAACGTCCGCCGGCGGACCAGGCACGCTCGGCCGACGACATCGTGCAGGCCGAACGCTGGCACCGCTCCGCCCAGTCGGGGACATTCCGCGCCAGCATCTTCGGCATCAGCGATGGTCTGGTCAGCAACCTCTCGCTCGTCATGGGGGTGGCAGGCGCGGCCGCCGGCGGGAACTCGATCGTCGTGGCGGGCATCGCCGGGCTGCTCGCGGGCGCCTGCTCGATGGGCGCCGGCGAATGGATCAGCATGACCAGCCAGCGAGAGCTCTTCGAGCGGCAGATCGAGCTGGAACGCGAGGAACTCATGGCGATCCCCGAGGAGGAGCAGACCGAGCTGGAGGTCATCTACCGCAGCAAGGGGTTCGGGCGTGAGGAATCGAAGCGCATCGCCGGCCGGCTGATCAGCCAGCCCGACGAGGCCCTCGACACCCTGGTGCACGAGGAGCTGGGCCTCGACCCCGACGAGCTTGGCTCGCCCTGGGGCGCCGCGGCAGGCTCGTTCGTGTCGTTCGCAGTGGGTGCCTTCGTGCCTCTGGCGCCGTTCCTGGTGACCCACGGCATCCCTGCGCTGATCGCCTCGCTGGCCGCGTCCTTCGTCGCCCTGTTCCTGGTGGGAGCCGCGGTGAGCCTGCTCACGGGCAAGGGCTTCCTGCGCAGCGGCATTCGCCAGGCGTCGATCGGCGCGGCCGCCGCGGTGGTCACCTTCGTGGTGGGCCGGTTCGTCGGTGCCGCGACCGGCATCGGCTGAGTGGTGGGCGCCACGGGGAGCCGCGCGCTCGGGATTCGCGGCCTGACGCGCGTCGCAGGGACTGGACGCGCGCAGATGCAATCGCTCCGCGGTGCGGCGGTCGGACGCGCGGTACGGACAGCGATGCGCCGACCGGAGGTGCGCTGATGCCGCCGATGCGAGAGGAACGGCTCTCCATGCGCCTCGGCCGGGAAGGGCTGACGCCGTACGCGTGGAGCAACGGGGCGGGCGACCGGTACGCGGCGCACCGCCACGGCTACGACAAGGTCCTCGTCGCGGCGGCCGGGTCGATCACGTTCGGACTGCCCGAGCGCGGCGACGCTACTGAGCTGCAGGAGGGCGACCGCCTCGAACTGCCGGCCGGTACGCTGCACGACGCCGTTGTGGGTCCGCGCGGTGTCACCTGTCTGGAGGCGCACCTGCCCGCCGGTGGCCTGGCACACGGTCTGCGCACCATTTCCGGGTGGGGGACCGACGAACCCGAGCGGACAGTGCGAGGAGGGTGAGGCGCACGCACGACCGCCCAGGACACGCTGCGCTGCGCGATGCGGGCGACATCGCGAGCCGCTGCGGAGGAGGATGCAGCGGCTCGCAATGCGCGTCGCCGGGTTGTAGCCTTGGCGCGTCGCCGCGGGGCTTGGGCTTCCCGCAGTGCGGTCAGGCCTCGTCACAACGTTTGGGCCGTCGTGATCGTTACCCGAACCGGGATGATAGCCTTACATCAGTAGGTCGTCAACGCCGATGCCCTGACGAAGATCGCCTGAGGATGACAGATGGCTAACGAAGGCGAGCTGGACGCGCTCGACCGGCGCATCCTCGACATCCTGCAGCAGGACGGCCGCAAGACGTTCGCCGAGATCGGCGCGCTGGTGGGGCTGTCGGCACCGTCCGCGCATCAGCGCGTGAAGAAGCTGGAGCTGCGCGGCACGATCCGGCGCTACGCCGCCCTGCTCGATGCCGCCGCCGCCGGCTACGGCGTCCTCGCGTTCATCCTCGTGGTCCAGGCCGCCCACGCCGACTGGGACGAGCTGGGCCGTTCGTTCGCGGCTGTCCCGGAGATCACCGAGTGCCATCACGTCGCCGGCGCGGAGGACTACCTGCTGAAGGTGCGAGCGCGTGACACGCTGGACCTCGAGCGCGTGCTGGGCCAGGTCCGTGGCGATCCGCACGTGGATGCGACCCGAACGATGGTGGTCCTCTCTTCGACCTTCGAGGACCGCGGACTCCCGCTCGGCCACGCGGGGGTCGATGCCAGGCTCCCCACGCCAGAGGCGGACACCTCGGCGACGCCCGAAACCGGCCGGCGTGGCCGCACGTAGACGCTGATGGAGGCTCAGCCGCCGGTCGCATCCGATGACGACCTGATCCGTCGGGTCGTCGACGGCGACGAGGAGGCGTTCGGTGCTCTGTACGACCGCTACGCCGAGGTCGTGTTCGGGGCCGCTATCCGGTTTCTCGGCGATCGACAGCTGGCCGAAGATGTTGTCCAGGAAACGTACCTCGCCATGTGGAACCGTGCGGAGCTTTTCGATCCGCAGGCTGGTTCCCTGCCCGGCTGGCTCTCCACGATCGCGCGCAACCGCGCGGTGGACCGCCTTCGAGCCGCCGGGAGGCGCCCGGCGATGATCACGATGAGCGCGGCGGCGCAACCGGGCGAAACGGAGCTCGAGGCGCTCGAGCGGATCGCGGCCGCCGGGAGCGTCGCCGCAGGGGCATCGGGCGAGGGCGATCCGGAAACCGCGTTGCTCCGGGCCTGGACCGGTGCGCTCGTTCGCAGCACGGTCGACGCGATGCCCGAGCCCGAACGCATCGTCATCGAGCTCGCCTACTTCGGCGGCCTGTCGCAGAGCGAGATCGCCGGCCGCCTCGGCTGGCCGCTCGGCACGGTGAAGACCCGCACCCGGCGCGCGCTCGAGCGACTTCGCGCGACGCTGGGCGCGTCGCTGGAGGGCCCGACCCCGGCCGAGCTGCGCGGGAAAACCAGTCCACCCGCATACGACGCGACAGGGACGCCGGCACTCGATGCGGCGCAGTGAGATGGATCGATCGGGGAGAGGAGTCGAGGGATGAGGGACGGCGAGGCGGTCCGGTTTCGGACCCATAGCCGGATCGCGGACGAGGGCGATGGAGCACGCTGAAGCGTCCGCGCTGCTCCAGGACGCCGCGGCCGAGCCGGCTGTGCTGCGTTCCGTCCTGGAGGGTGCCGATGGGGCAGCGGATCTCCTTGCCGGCCACATCGCCGCATGCCCCGTGTGTGGCCCCGAGGCGCGTGCCCTGTTGCGTCTGGCTGACGCGATCCAGGCCGCCCCGCCCGACACCGCGACCGTCGATCGGCTGCCGCCCGGCGTACGAGCGTCGACGCTCGCGCTCGTACGAGCGTCGGGGGTGGACCGCCACGGCTGGGCCGCATCGGGCCCGGCTGCCGGACCGCGCGACACGCCTCCGCGTTCCCGGGAAGCCGCGGGTGGCGCACGTCCGATGCTGCGCGGATGGAGCTGGCTGCGGACCTGGCCGCTACTCGCGGGCATCGCCGCGGTCGTCGCGGTCGTTGCGCTCGCCGGCGCCCTCGTGACGACGGGCAGCCTCAACCGGCGGCTGCAGGCGGCACAGGGGAGTCGCGACGAGCTCGCGCGTGTCACCGCCACCGTCGATCGGCTGATGGAGGAACAGGACCACCGCGTCGCCATCCTCGGGCGCGCCGATGGCAGTGGCGCGGGCGGATCCGTGATCTGGAGCCCGGGATCGGGCGAGCTCGTCGTGCTCAGCGAGGTGCTCCCCGCGCCGCCGCCCGGCATGACATACCGCTGCTGGGTCGCGCACGCCGGGACGAGGCAGCCCGTCGGCGAGATGCATTTCCAGGGCGGCCTCGCGTTCTGGGCGGGCCCCCTCTCCCAGTGGGGCGGGGTGATCGAGCCCGGCGATCAGTTCGGGGTGAGCCTCGTGTCCACTGCCGGCGGGCCCGCCGGGACGACGGTGCTCCTGGGTGGGGTGTGACCCCCCATCCTGTACGCTGCAGCCGATGAACGAGCGAGAGCCATTCCACCGCGTCCGTTCGGTCCGCCTGGTGCCACTCGACGACGAGGGCTACCTGGCGGCGATGGCGGAGCAGGCCCTCGCCCACCGGCGCTACGGCCCCCGCGAGGAGACGAGCGCGACGTACCGGGTGAGCGGCCGCGTCGAAACAGCCGTCCGCGGCTGGCTGGCAGCGCGCGTGCCGCTGCTGCAGGAACGCGTGCTGGCCGCCGAGGTCCTGTACCGGGGGTCGCGGAGCTACGAGACGCTGTACCTGGAGCTCGACGCGGTGCAGGGGAGCGGCGGTGCGCCGACGCGTGTGTACGAAGTGAAGTTCACGAGCAACCCGGCGGCCATCCGCCGTGGCTTCCGGCAGCTGGCGCGCGCACGCAGCCTGCTGGAAACGCGCTTCGAGCGCGTCGACACGGTGGTGGTGCTGGTGCAGTCGGATCGCGGGTCGCTCGATCTGGACGATCCCAACCTGCGGGACGTCGTGCCCATCGAACCGGCGGCCCTGGACGACGGCATGCCGCCCGGCCTGCCGCTGCTGCGCCTCGACCCGACCGACCTTGCCGAGTGGCTGGCGGATGAGGACCCCGACCTCCTGCGCAGTGCTCGGGACGAGGGGGACGCCAACGTGCTGGCCCGGCAGGAGCGCGCCGCGAGGCTCGAGGCGGGCGAGGAGCTGCCGGAGCCGCACCGCCCCCGTCGGCCGAACGCCACGATCACGTTCGGCGACGACTCGCCGAACGACGACGCGGACTCGCCGTTCGCGGCGCTGCGTGGCCTGGCCCGCGGAGAGGCGCCGGCACCACTGCGGCAGGGTGGCGGCACTCCGGCGCGCCCGGACCCTCCGACGGTGGGGTCATCGGACCGGCAGGCGAGCGCGCATCCCGCTGGCAGCGAGGAACGACCGCCCGATGCGCACGCCGGGTGACGGCGGCCCGCTGCCGGAGCGGAGCCCGGACGGCGTCCCGGCGCGCCGCGGCAACGCGGTCGCGCAGGGCGACGTCGTGGAGATGTTCGATCGCATCACGCCCGTCTACGACCGCCTGAACACGCTCATGACGCTCCGGCTCGACGGGCACTGGCGCCGGATGGCCTGCGCGTCGGCCGGGTTGCGTCCCGGCGGGGCAGCCGTCGATGTGGCCTGCGGCACCGGGAAGCTGAGCGTGCTGCTCGCCGACACCGTCGGCCCCTTCGGTCGGGTGGAAGCCGTCGACCTGTCGGGCGAGATGATCCAACGGGCGACACGCACGTATCGGGATCGGGTGCAGCTCCACTTCAGCGTGGGCGACGCGCTCTCCCTGCCGTTCGGCGGCGGAGAGTTCGACGCGGCCACGATCGCCTTCGGTCTGCGCAACCTGCCGGATTTCGAGGCCGGGTTCCGCGAGCTGGCCCGCGTCGTGCGGCCGGGCGGCCGCGTCGTCTGCCTGGAGCTCTCGCTGCCTCGGTGGCGGCCCTATGCCCGCGCGTTCCACCTGGGCTTTCGGACCGTGGCGCCGATCGCCGGCGCGATCGTGGGCCGTCAGGCGCAGGCGTACCGCTACCTGCCGGACTCCCTGGACGGGTTTCCTTCGCCGGAAACGCTGGCGGACCACATGCGGGATGCCGGGTTGACCGAGGTGACCTTCCGGCGCCTGGCGACGGGCGTCGCCGCGCTACATTGCGGCCGCGTCCCCGGAGTCAGAGCCGGCACCTGAGTCCGCCGGCGTGTGCCGCAGGTACGCCTGGTGGAGCTCAAGCACCTGTTCGACCAGTTCCACCGGAGCGACGCCGCCTGCCTGTTCGATCGCGGCACCGATCCAGGCAGCTTCGCTGGCGCGCTCTCCCTCGTCGACGTCGGTCTCGTCCCGTCCCGGGCCCCCGAACAGCAGCCAGACGACGGCCGCGCCAACGGCCAGCCCCACGACGAGGAGCCACCAGGCGTACTCGGTGTTCATGCGCCCGCCAGTATAGGGTGCCGCCCCCAGGC
>JBJKRK010000076.1:0-3486 GCA_046704705.1 Candidatus Limnocylindrales bacterium
GAGGAGCGTTGCGCGCTCGCGGTGCGGCTGCATGACGCCCACCGCACCCTGACCGCGGAGCAGCGCGACGTGAAGCGTGCCTACGACGAGTCGGTCGCCGCTGCCGACGACGCCGCGCGCTCGATCGACGGGAGGGCCGTGCTCGAGGCAAAGACAGGGGCACAGCGGCGGTTCCGCGAGTCGCGCCTCGCGGCGGCGACTGCCGCCGAACTGGAGTCGGCCGCGCGCATCTGGCTCGAGGCGATCGACCGGCTCAATCGGGCCGTCCGACTGGGACAGACGACGCTCGCCGCCGAGCGCGAGCGTCCCGCGAAGCTGGTCGTCGCGATGGACGAGATCTCGGTCCGCGTCGATGCCGCTCGGATCGCAGCCGAGAGCGCCGACGAACGCTGCCGGCAGGCACGCGAGGCGCTCGCGGGATGCGAGGAGGCGCGTGCCGGTGGATTCCCCGCCAGGGAGCGGGCCCCTCGGCCCTCCGCGCCGCCGTTCATCTCCAGCACGCCTGCAACCGCGCCCGCCGCGCCGTCGCCCGGGGGCGTGCCCGGTGACGTCGGTGCACCCGGGGGCGCCGCGCCCGCCGGCGTCGTGCCCGGCGCCCCCTCCGGGCCGCTTCGCAATGAGGACGTGGGGGCGGAGCCGGTCGTCCTGCGGATCGTACGAGGCGATTCCGCGGCCCTCACGCACGTGGCGGACCTCCTGGCCGCAGGTTCGGCAGCGCAGGCGCAACGGTGGCAGGCGTCGCTGGCCGGGCTGGTCGCCGCCCTACGGGCCGCAGCCATCGACGCGGGTGCGCTGGAGTTCCCTCCGGAACATCCGTTCTGGGGCACCTTCAGCGACGTGCAGTGCCGGGAGATCGCCGTCGCCCTCGCGAGCCTCGGATACCGCTACGACGGCGAAGGCGGGTTCGCCGACGAGCGGTTGCCCTCGCAGCGCGACCTCTCGCTTGCCGTGGGCTACGCGGGGCTGGATCCGCTCCGCATCCGGCGCTGGCCGGGCGAGGCTGGAACGCGCGAGCTGTTCGCGGGCGTCAGCGTGGCGGTGGACGAGTTCCTGGCCGGTGCCGCCCCGGACCTGACCATGAGCGAGCTCGTTGCGGCGCTGGGACGCAGAGCGGAGGCGCTCACCGACCTCTGGAACGCCTGGGGTCGGGTCCGCCCGCTCCTTCTCGCTCCCGCCTGATCCCGGGACCCGCGCCGACGCGCGTCAGGAGGGCGGCGACGCGCGTCAGGAGGGCGGCGCCGCGCGTCAGGAGGGCGCCGCTCCGCGTCAGGTGAGTCACCGCTGACCGTCAGTCGGGTGCCGCTGCGCGTCAGTCAGCGGAACTGCACCAGCCGGAACGCGTCGGCCGCCGCGACGCCCGCCTTCTCACCCTCGTCGCGGAGACGCATGCGGACGCGCTCGAACGTCTCATCGGGGTTTCGAAGCTGGCTGACGTGGGCCCGCAGGGCGTCGACCTTGCGATCGACGTAGTCGCTCACGTCGACCCAGATGTCGGGCCGGTCCGTCCAGAACAGGAACAGCCGTTCGACGCGGTGCGGCGCGAGGCCGGCGCGCGCGAGGTGGCGGAAGGCCATCGCGTTGCGAGCTGCGGGGTAGACGGCATCGACGGCGGCCATACCGGCCGCGCGGTGGTCGGTGTGCTGCACACCGCCGGGCAGGAGCACGACCGTCGGGTCGGGGGTGAGCACGGCGTCCGGCCGCATCGTCCGGATCAGCCGGACCAGCTGCTCGCGAAGCGGCAGGTCATTCTCGAGGCCGCCGTCCGGTTGATGGAGGAAATGCACGGCGCCGTACCCGATGATCCTGGCGGCGGCGCGCTGCTCCTCCTCGCGGCGCGCAGCGAGCGTCAGCGGATCGATGTCGGCGTCGTCCGCCCCGGCATCGCCGCTCGTGCAGCAGACGAGTTCCGCGGTGGTGCCGGCAGCGATCCACCGGGCGACGGTGGCGGCCGGTCCGAAATCCGCGTCGTCAGGGTGCGCCACGATCACCATCAGGCGATCCGGGCGCTCCTCGAAGAGGTGAGGTGTGGCGTCCATGACGCGAATCGTACGGCCTTCGCCCCATGCGCACTGCGGATCGCGTGGCGGCTCCGGATGACCCCGCCCGAGCGGTCGCGCGCTTCCCGCAACGCTCGACCGCTGATCGTCGCGTCCGCGGCGCTCCGGCCCGTCCCTGCTGCCGATCCGAGTCCGGACGCGCGTCAAGCCCGGACGCGCGTCAAGCCCGCCGCTACGCGCCTGCCTTCGCCTCCCGGACGGCGTCGAGAACCTCGACGGCGTGGCCCTCCGGCCGCACCTTCTCCCACACGCGGACGATCCGGCCATCGGGGCCAACGAGGAACGTGGTGCGCGCGTTCGCCCAGTACTGCCGCCCGTACAGGCTCTTCTCGACCCACACGCCGTACGCATCGGCGATGCGGTGGTCGGCGTCCACCAGCAGGGGGAAGGCGAGCGCGTGTTCTGCTCGGAACCGCGCGTGGCTCCCCGCATCCTGCGGGCTGATGCCCCAGACGACCGCCCCCTCGGCGGTGAGATCGGCCTGGGCGTCGCGGAACGAGCACGCCTCGGTGGTGCAACCGCTCGTCAGGTCCTTGGGGTAGAAGTAGACGACCACGAACCTGCCGCGCTCGTCAGAAAGCCGGTGGACGACGCCATCGTCCCCCATGAGTTCGATGTCCGGGGCCTGCGTGCCCACACCGGGGACTGTCACGGGCAAGAGTCTACCCGAGGTGGAGCACGCCGCCGGCCGCGAACGCGACCACTGCGAGGGCGAGCCCGGCCCCGAGCACGGCCACGTCGAGCCGACCGGCGCGGATGGGACGGTAGCAGCCCCGGAGGCCACCGACATCGAACCCGCGGGAGTCCATCGCGAGCGCCATCCGCTCCGCACGCCGGATCGAGGTCACCAGCAGCACCAGCAGCTGCCCGCCGAACGCCGTCGCACGGGCGCGGGGCGAGCGGGGTTGAATGCCGCGCAGGCGCCGCACGGCGCGGATCGCGCTCCAGTCCGCCGCGAGGAGAGGGACGATGCGGAGTGCGGCGAGTGTCCCGTACGCGAAGCGGTACGGCGCATGCCACTGCTGGACGAGCGAGTCCGCCATGCGGGTGGGATCGGACGGCGCGAAGACGAGCAGGCTGACCAGCGCGATCGCGGCCAGGCGCAACGCGATGTCCACGCCAGCCGACACGGCCGGCGCCGTGACACGCAGGGGCCCGAGCAGGCCGAGCGCCGGCACGGCCGGGTCGCCATTCGCCGGATTCACCAGCACCGTCAGCAGCCCCAACCCGAGCGCGGCGAGCCAGAGCGGGGCAAGCCTCGCCGGCACCCGCTCGACCGGCAACCCCGAGGCACCCACGAGCAGCACGACCGCCGCGCCCGCAAGCAGCCCCGGCACCGTCGGGCTGACCGTGGCCACGGCGGCGGCGAGCCACACGACGCCGACGAGCAGCCGCGTCACCGGCGTCACCCGCGTGAGCAGCGCCGGAC
>JBJKRK010000077.1:0-5528 GCA_046704705.1 Candidatus Limnocylindrales bacterium
CCCGGGATGTCGATGTGGCTGGGACACTTGTTCTGGCAGGGCGGCAGGCAGTACGCGTTGTGGTCGCTGAAGATCAGCTCCAGGTTCGTCTTGCGGATCTGGCGCAGCCGGGGTGTCTGCGTCTGCACGACCATGCCGGCCTCGGCCTCGCGCGAGCAGCTGATCGGCGGCTGGGACTCCCCCTCGACCTCCACCACGCACATGCGGCAGGCGCCGAAGCCGGGCAGCTTCGGTTCGTAGCACAGCGTGGGGACTTCGATCCCATTCTCCCGGCAGACCTCGAGGATGGTCTGGCCGGGGCGCCCTGTCACCTGGCGGCCATCGACCTCGATGGTGAAGGTGGGCGTCGCAACGGGACGCTGCGGGGCCTGTGTGTCGAGCAGCCGCTCGGCCAGGTCCTCGGGAGCACGAACCTGAGGAAGCAGATCAGTCATCGCTGGAGCATTACCTGCGCTGCTGGTGCTCAGTGGGACGCGCTGGCCAGGACACGAAGCGGCCGACAGACGCCCGCCGGGCAGGTACCAGCTGAGATGTGTGCGTCGTATTCCTCCCCAAAGTATCGCATTCCGCTCAGGAGCGGGTTGGGGGCATTGATGCCGTGGCCGCACAGCGAGCCGTCGATCACGTCGGCGCTCAGGTCGCGGAGCAGCGCCGCATCGGTCGGGCGCACGCGCCCACCGGTGAGCCGATCCCCGATCTCGAGCAGCCGCCGCGTGCCGATGCGGCAGGGGATGCATTTCCCGCAGGATTCGTCGCTCATGAAGCGTTCCATCAGCCGGCCGAGCTCCACGATGCAGGCCCGCTGGTCCACCGCCAGCAGCGATCCCGAGCCGACGATGGCGCCGGCCTGACGGAGATCGTCGAAGTCGTAGGGCGTATCCAGCGCCGCCTCGGGCAGGAAACCGCCAGCCGGCCCTCCTGCCAGGAGCGCTTTGAAGGTGCTGCCCTTGGCCATCCCGCCACCGACGGCGTCCAGGATCTCGCCCAGCGAGGTCCCCATCGGCACCTCGGCGATCCCCGGCGCGCGCAGCGAGCCGGAGAGCTGCACGAGCTTGGTCCCGTGCGCCCCTTCGCGTCCGATAGCCGCGAACTCCGCGGCGCCGTGCACGACGATCCAGGGGATCGCGGCGAGCGTCTCCACGTTGTGAACGATGGTGGGCTTGCCCCACAGGCCGCGCACCGCCGGGTACGGCGGGCGCTGCTCCGGCATCCCGCGCTTGCTCTCGAGCGCCCGCAGGAGCACGGTCTCCTCGCCGAGGACGAACGCGCCCTGCACGGGCCGGACCTCGATGAGGAGATCGAGGCCCGCCCCAAGGGCATTCGTGCCCAGATAGCCGGCCTCTTCCGCCTGCCCGATGGCAGACCGGAGGCGCTCCAGCGCCAGCGTGTAGTCGGCCTTGACGGCGATGTACGCGCGGGTTGCGCCGACCGCGAATGCGGCGAGCGCGAGACCTTCCACGACGGCGTGCGGGTCGCGCTCCATGAGGGTCCGGTCGATCGACACGCCGGGGTCCGCTTCGTACCCGTTGGCGACGGCGTAGCGCTCGGATGCCTCCGTGGCGCGGCAGGTGCGCCACTTCTGCGCCGCCGGGAACCCGGCGCCGCCCCGGCCACAGAGTCCCGCGTGGGCCACCATGCCGGTGAGGTCCTCGGGACCGAGGTCCGTCACCGCGCGACGCCACGCCGCCCAGGCGCCGGCGTGTTCGGCTTCTGCAAGGCCGGTCACCGGCTCGTTGCCCGCAGCCCGCGCGAGGGTGACGCGCGGCCAACCTGCCGGCGTCGTGAGCAGTGTCGCCATCAGGCCCGCCCTGCCGGCGTCGCCGCGATCAGCGACCGGGCGAGCTGCGCGGCCGAGGCCGGCGTCAGGCCGGGCTGGCGCGCGCCGTTCAACGTGACGAAGGGCGCACCGTCGTTCTCGCCGTGACAGTCGGTGGGGACGAGCCGCACGGCGCCCCCGGGCGTCCCCTGTCCCAGCTCCACGCCGAGCGCCTCCTCGAAGGCGGAACGGAGCGCTCCACCACCGAGCAGCACGCAGGTGGGGCAGCGGCAGATCGCGATCGTCTGCGCGGCGTCGTTGCGCAGACCCAGGTGCTCGTAGAAGGAGGCGGTCCCGTACACCTCCGCGTACCAGGCCCCCGTCGAGTGGCTGATGTGCTTCAGCACCGCGACCGGCAGGCCGCCGTAGGCTGCCCGGGCGCGCTCGAGGATGGGGAGCATGCGGCGCGGGCTGTACTCCTCGTCGGCCAGAATCGTTTCCAGCGGCGCCAGGTCGACCGGCTCGAAGGGCTGAAAGTGCGTGTCGGGCACGGGGCGGCCGGAGCGCCGCAGGGCGGACTCCTCGCGCCGCTCCCCGTACTGTTCCGCAAGGCCCCAGTGGACGTGGTAGCGGTCGCGCGTGTCGACCCCGCCCATGTCGATGCACTCGATCGGGCAGGCCTGAGCGCACTGGAAGCAGGTCTCGCACTTGAGCGTGCCGTAGTCGTCGTACAGGAGCTGCAGCCGGCCGCGGTGGCGCGGCGGGATCGAGGGCTCCTGGTCGGGGTACTGGACTGTCACCTTGCGCTGGAAGAACTTGCGGAGGGTGAAGGCCATGCCGCGGAGCATGCCCATGCCGGGAACGAAGCTCATGGGTTGATCACCAGGATTGCCAGTGCGGTCACGAACAGGTTGACCAGCGCCGCCGGGAGCATCCACTTCCAGGCCAGGCCCATGAGCTGGTCGACCCGGATGCGGGGGAGCGTGGCGCGCATCCAGACGAACGTGAAGACGAAGACGTAGCTCTTGGCCAGGAACCAGAGCAGGCCCACGACGGCCTGCAGGTTGACCACGAGGTAGAGCAGGATCGCGGCCACCACGATCAGGTTGAAGATCCCGAAGGCGACGAGCAGCGCCTGCCAGTACCGCAGCGACGAGCGCAGGAACCAGATCGGCAGCGCGAGCAGGGCGATGATGATCGGCGGGATGACGATCAGCCCGGCGACCACCTCGAGCCAGTTGACGTTGGTGAGGTTGAACGCCCAGTGCAGCGGGATCGGCCAGTCGAAGGGCGCAGTCCAACCGCCGAAGAACAGCGTCACGATGAGCGCCGAAAGGACGAAGACGCTCACGTACTCGGCGAAGAAGAAGAAGCCGAAGCGCATCCCGCTGTACTCGGTGAAGGCGCCCGCGACGATCTCGCTGTCGGCCTCGGTCAGGTCGAACGGCGTGCGGTTGCCCTCGGCCGTGGCGGCGATGAAGAAGATCGCGAAGGCGAGCGGCTGGCGGATGAAGAACCAGTCGAGGATGCTCCCCGACTGCGCCTGCACGATGCCGTTCAGGCTCATCGTGCCGGCCAGCATCACCACCCCGACGACCGAGAGCGTCAGGGGAATCTCGTAGCTGATCATCTGGGCGGCGCTGCGCAGGCCGCCGAGCAGCGAGTACTTGTTGAAGCTCGACCAGCCGGCCATCAGGAGCCCGACCACCGTCAGGCCACCGACGGCGAAGAAGTACAGCACGGCGATGTTCATGTCCTGGCCGATCAGGCCAGGCGCGAACGGGATCACCAGCAGGCCCATGACGGTCGCCAGGTACGTCACCGCGGGGGCGAGGGTGAAGACGATCGAGTCGACGCCCAGCGGCGTGTAGTCCTCCTTCACCAGCACCTTCAGTCCGTGCACCACGCTGGCGAGCGTGCCCCACGGCCCGACGCGGTTGGGGCCGATGCGCAGGTTCATGAAGGCGATCACCTTCATCTCCATGAAGATGATCAGGAACGCCGTCGGGACGGTGATGAGCAGGATCAGCGTGGCAGCCACGACGAAGCGAACGACGCCGATGTTGGCGACGAGCACGCCGATGACCCAGGCGACGACCGTCTGCAGGATGCCGGTCACCAGGCCCAGCACGATGATCACCAGCAGGCCCGTGAGCATCCCGCCCAGGGGCAGCAGGATCTTCATCCACAGCGGCACACCGCGGAGCGGTCGAACGAGTGCGGACATCGGTCAGTCGAGCTTGCTGCGGCGGATGACGTTCGCGCCGGTCGCCGCGGCAGGCGTGTGGGTCTGCTCGAGATGGCGCACGCCCTGCCCGGGCGACCGCGAAGCGTCGTCGGCGAGGTAGAAGTCCTTGCGCAGCGGGAAACTCGTGTAGTCGGGGGGCATGTAGATCCGCCGCAGGTCGCGGTTCCCCTCGAAGATGATGCCGAACATGTCGTACGCCTCGCGCTCCTGCCACTCGGCGCCGTTCCAGAGGAACGTCACCGAGGGAACGCGCGGATCGTCGCGATCGAGGCCGTCGGCGATCACGCGGAGCCAGTCGGGCGTCCGCCGCGACCACAGGTGGTAGACCACCTGCATGACCTTGCCCGTGTCGACCCCGCACAGGTCTGCCAGGACCTCGAAGCCGAACTCCGGGTCGTCGTGCAGCGCGGTCATGACGTCGGTCACGGACCCCGGCGCGATGCGGATCTCGGTGGTGTCGTGGCGCACCTGCGCCGCGCCGAGCAGATGCTCGCCCAGACGCGTCCGCAGCCGGTGCATCAGCGCGGTGTCCGTGGCCGTCCTCCTCTCGAGCGGGGGATGCGCGCGCTCATCGCCAGCGCAGCACGCCCTTTCGCCAGGCGTAGGCAAGGCCGAGCATGAGGATCCCGACGAAGACCGCCATGCTCAGGAGACCGCCCAGCAGCACGTCGCGGAACACGATCGCCCAGAGGTACACGAAGACGACCTCGATGTCGAACGCGACGAACAGCAGGGCGTAGATATAGAAGGAGAGTCCGAAGCGTCCCCACGTGTCGCCGTAGGTGTCGATGCCGGATTCGTACGGCAACCCTTTGTGCCGGTCGCCCTTCCAGCGGTGGGCCAGCAGCCAGGCCTGCCCGATCGTGATGAACACGAAGGTCACGCCCGCGAAGGCGAAGCCGACGACGTACCACAGACCGGCCAAGACACCCCTTTCGACGTGGCAATCGACGTGCGGGACGCCCTCTTGGATCATTTAGGCGAGGGAGGTCACCGCCTCGGCGGCCATTCTATCGCAGGTGCCCCACGTCCCGGCGCCGCGCATCGGCCGTGTGTCAGGTTGTGGCTCGGCCGTCTGTCAGATCCTGGTTCGGCTCGAGCTGCGCAAACCCCAGGCCGCTTGCACCCAGATCTGCCGTGACGCAGGCTGCCTCCGCCCGGATCCGCGGCCGCGCAGGCGGCTGCGCAAACCCGAGGTGGCTCAGTCGCGGCCGCAGACGAGCCTGACGCCGGGACCGACCAGCGTGTGCCCGCCGAGCAGGATGGGTACCCGGCTCGAAGCCGCGCTCCGCGTCAGATCCCGCAACCATGGGTCGGCGACACGCTCGGCCAGCAGCAGATCGCTCGCGTAGCGATCCTCCGCGGCCGGCCAGCCCGACTCGAGCGGACCCAGCCTGTCCGCCAGCAGCACCCGCGTGTCCAGCAGCGCGCCGTCGGCCAGCTCGGCAACGCGCGCAGCGAGCGCCCCCGGCCCGTCGAGCGCGAGAAGGCGTCCCAGCGTGGCGCGCGGCGGGCGAGGCGGCG
>JBJKRK010000078.1:0-3381 GCA_046704705.1 Candidatus Limnocylindrales bacterium
CCATTCGTCTTCCCTCGCCCCGCGTTCGAGATCTGGCTGCCGCTTCCGACGTTCCTCGCGGCGATCCCCATGGCGCTGCTTGGCACGACCTTCCGGGCCGCGCAGGTCGAAGCAGTCCTCGTGGGCGCGCTCGTGCCGGTTCTCGCCTGGCGCCTGGCCGCCGACGTGGCGCTCGAGCTCCGGCTCCCGGCGGGGCGGGCCCGCACGCTGGCCCTCGGGACCGGCATCGTCGGCGCGGCGTTCGAGCCGCTCGTCGTGCACGGCGCGCTGCCGGATTCGACCATGCCGTTCGCCGTGCTCGCCCTCCTCGCCTGCCTGCTCATGGCGCGGCTGCTTCGAGACAGGCGCCCGGTTGGTGACGGGCGACCGGCTCGAGACAGGCGCCCGGTTGGAGACAGCCGCCCGGTTGGAGACAGGCACCCCGCGCGCTGGCTCGATCCGCCGCTGCTGGCGCTCGGACTCGTACTGGGGATCGCGGCGCTCGACCGCAACGAGGCGATCTGGGTGGCCCTCACCTGGGCGCTGCTGGCGTGGTTCGAACCGGGGCGGACCGTGCGCGAGCGGCTGATCCGCATCGCCGTCCCGGCGGTCGTCTCGCTCGCCGTGTACGCGCCGTGGGCGGTGCGCGACTGGGCGCTGTTCGGCACGCCGCTGCCCGGACAGGCACTGGGCAACGCGCTGATGGTCAACGGCTTCGACATCTTCGCCTACCAGCACCCACCGACCCTGGCCCGCTACCTGGCACAAGGTTTCGGGCCCATCCTCGCGGCGCACCTCGAGGGGCTGCGCCACAACCTCATCGACGTCCTGCTCCTGCCGGCCTTCCCGATCGGGCCGATCGGGTTGCTCGCGCTCCCCTGGACGTGGAGCCCGCGCGCACTGCGGCCGCTCCTGGTGCTCAGCGTGCTGCTCTTCACGACGACGACGCTCTTTTTCCCGGTGGCGACCGTGTGGGGCACGTTCCTCCACGCGTCGGGTCCGGTCCAGGTGCTGCTGCTCGTGAGCTGCCTGCTCGCGCTCGATCGTGCGATCGTGCAGATCGGGCGACTGCGCGGCTGGACGCGACCGGTCGCCTGGCTCGGCCCGGCCCTCGCGGTCGCCGTGGCGACGCCGCTCACCGTGGTGGCGGTGAGCTCGATCGGCGGGCTCGCGACCGGCACGCACGAGCGCTACGCGGCGCTGGAGACGCGACTTGCGGCTGCGGGTACACCGCTCTCGACCAACGCCCCGGTGATCGCCGACTTCCCGATCTGGCTGTCCGACTCGACGGGCGTCGACACACTCGGCCTGCCTGACGAACCGCCCTCGAGCGTGCTGGACCTGGCGCGCAGGTTCGGGGCGGGCCTCCTCGTGACCTCGTCCGAGCACGGCATCTGGCCGGACGTCCTCGCAAGCGGTGCGCCCGACGCGGCCTGCTTCGTGCCGATCGACCTGGCCGACCCCTCCACCGGCCAGCCGCCCCCCGCACTCGACGGGACGCACGCCTACCGCATCGCCTGCCGGTAGAGCAGCCGAGCAGCCGTGTCATCGATCCGCTTGCGTTACACTGGTCGGTATTATACTGGACAGTGTAAAACGTGGTGCCGTGCATGTTCATCGACCGGACCGAGGATCTCACCGAGATGGAGGGGCGCTGGGGGACCCACCCACAGCTCTACCTTCTCTGGGGTCGCCGCCGCGTCGGCAAGTCCGCGCTGATCCGCGAGTTCGCGGCAGGCCGCGACGCGATCATCTACCAGGCGATCTCCGGCACGCCGGCTGATCAGCTCTCCCTCCTCACGCGCCGGATCCGTGCCTGGCGCGACGACTCCGTCCTTGCCGCCGCTCCGCTCGCGAACTGGGAGCAGGCCTTTGCCTACCTCGAGCAGCTCGGCCGCCAGCGGAAGAGCGCGAGCGCACCGTTGCTGCTCGCCTTCGATGAGTTCCAGTACCTCCACGAGTCGGACCCAACCATCATCAGCCGACTGCAGGACTTCCTGGAAATCGTCAAACACGAGGACCTCCCCCTTTTCGTCGTCGTGTCCGGCAGCGCCATCTCGTTCTTCGAAGAGAAGGTCCTGATCGGGAAGATCTTCGGCCGGCGGACAGCTGGCGGACTGCTGCGACCCCTGGCCTACCGCGATGCCGCCGCGTTCTTTCCCAGTTGGTCGCCCGCCGATCGCATCCGCGCCTGGGGCGTGCTCGGCGGCATGCCCTACTACCTCGAGCAGTTCGATCCGGCCCGCAGCCTCGCCTGGAACATCCGGGAGCGCATGTTGCGCCGCAATCAAGTGCTGTACAACGAGGCTGAGCTGCTCCTCCGGGACGAGCTGCGCGATGCCCCCACCTACCAGTCGGTGCTGGCTGCCGTCGCCGCCGGCCAGACGCGCAATGCCGACATTGCCAATCGCTCTGGGGTCGCCCCGAACCACCTCCCCACGATCCTGGGCCGGCTCGAGCGACTTCATCTCGTCGAGCGGTCGGTCCCCTTCGGCGAGGATCCGTCCGCCTCGAAGCGTGGACTGTGGTCGATCCTGGACAACTACCTGGCCTTCTGGTTCGAGTTCATCCGGCCGAACCTCATCGACCTTGACGCCAACCGAGCCGACGCGGTCTTCGCTGAGGACATCAAGCCTCGTCTCGATCAGTTCATCTCCAAGCCCGCCTTCGAACGGCTCTGCCGAGAGTACGTGCGTTCGGCCATCGGACGTGACTCGCGCCTCCCATCGCGGGGCGATGTCGCGGCCTGGTGGGGGCCGGTGGCGGTGCGCGCTGCCGGTCGACAGCGAACGGAGCAGCGAGAGGCCGACGTCGTCGTTGGATTCCGTCGCGCCGTCGCCCTCGTCGGGGAGGCCAAGTGGTCGGACGGAGCCGTGGATCTCGACGCCCTTGCGCAACTTCGCACGGCCGCGGCCGCTGTTCCCGGCACGAGCGACTCGACCAGGCTCGCGCTGTTCGCGCGCGAGGGATACACCGACCGGCTGCGGACCGTCGCGGAGCACGAAGGTATCGCGCTCATCACCGCTGCCGAGATGCTCGCCGAAGTTCCATGATTGGCGCCGGCGGCGCACGAGTCGGCTGGGTCGCCGCGAAGCGGCGAGCACGAATTGGCCGACGACTGGGCCATATACCCACCACGGGAATGTTGGGACGACTCGGCCGCGCGTCTTGCCCAAGTTTGCCGCGCGATTTGCCCATGGCGACCAGGTGCGGGCGCCCCGCCACGCTCAGCGAGCGTGGAACGCGAGTCCGATTGGCCGCCGCGCGCGATGCTGATGGCCTAGAAGCCGGCCTACCATTCCTGGGGTGGATATCTGGCCGGGAAAGCGGCACGCGAGCGGCACACCAGTCTCCCGATGACTACCCGGCGGGAACGGCGGTGGGGCGCGGGTGCCGGGCGGC
>JBJKRK010000079.1:0-7247 GCA_046704705.1 Candidatus Limnocylindrales bacterium
CGGACCGAGAGGATCGACTTTTCGGCGAGGGGCTGCATCCGGAGGAACCACTGCGTCTTCAGGCGCGGCTCGATCACGTCGTCGCTGCGCTGGCAGTGGCCGATGAGCATCTCATGCGGCTCGGCGCGGAGGAGATCGCCACGCCTGTCCAGGTCGGCGACGATCCGGCGGCGCGCCTCGTAGCGTTCCAGCCCGGCGTAGGCCCCGCCGTTCTCGTTGATCCGCGCCTCGTCGTCGAAGATGTTCACCATGGGCAGGCCGTGCCGCTGCCCGGTCGCGTAGTCGTCGGGATCGTGCGCCGGCGTGATCTTCACGGCGCCGGTGCCGAACCCGCGCTCGACGACGTCGTCGGCGATGATCGGCACCACCCGCTCGACGAACGGGATGCGGACCTGCCGGCCCACGAGCGCGCTGTAGCGCTCGTCCTCCGGATGCACCGCCACGGCCGTGTCGCCCAGGATCGTCTCGGGGCGCGTGGTGGCGACGGTGATCCACTCGTCGTCACCTCCCGACGCGGCGGCCGTGCCCGGGCCGGCGGTGCGCGTGCCCGCGACGGAGGGGGAGCCGGCGGACGTCGCGTCCGCGGGCAGCACCCGGTACCGCACGTACCAGAGCGTGCCCGTCTCCGGCTTCGGGATGACCTCCAGGTCGGAAACACTCGTCCGGCACGCCGGGCACCAGTTGATGAGCGCCTCCGCGCGGTACGCGAGCCCGTCGTCGTACAGGCGCTTGAAGCTGGCGCGCACGGCCCGCGCAGAGACCGGGTCCATGGTGAAGCGCTCGCGACTCCAGTCGGCCGTGGCGCCCAGGCGGTGGTGCTGCTCGCTGATGACGTCGCGGATCTCCTCCACGAACTGCCACATCCGCGCCAGGTAGCGCTCACGCCCCAGCGACTCGCGCGTCGCCCCCTCCTCGGCGAGCAGCCGGTCCAGCACGACCTGCGCCGCGATCGAGGCGTGGTCCTTGCCGGGCAACCAGAGGGTGGGACGGCGCTGCATCCTCGCGTGCCGGATGAACGCATCCTCGATGGCCGCCGTGAGCGCGTGGCCGAGGTGGAGCGCCCCGGTCACATTCGGCGGGGGCTGGATGATGACGAATGGCTCCTTCGATGGATCGGCACGGCTGCCCCGACCGTCGGGCGCGAAAACGTCGGCGGCCAGCCAGCGCGCGTACACATCCCGCTCGACCGCCGTGGCGTGGTAGGTCCTGGGCAGCTCCTCCCGGGACCCTGCCGCCGCCTGGGAGTCGGCGTCCTGCCTGGTGTCCATCTCGCTCCCGTGCTCACATGAAACGCCCCGCTCGTCCAGCGGACGAACGGGGTCGTGGTACCACCTGCTGGTGCGGCGTTCGGCCTTCCACCGGTCATCCCGGTGCGTCGCGGATGACGCTCTCGCGCCCGCCGGCCCGCTCGACAACACGGGTCCGGCCCGATCGCCCTCTCGGCGCTCTATCGGACGCCGGCCGACGCGGCTCGCGAGCGACCTTCACGCCGACGTTGCTGCTGCGAGCTTCCAGCCAGCGACCCGCAGTCTCTGGCAGTCGTTCCGGCGCTACTCTTCCCGGTCTCTGCCGCGTGGGCCGGATCGTAGCACACGACACGCGCGTGACCGGGACCCGCGCCGCGCCTCAACGCGCCGGGCCGCCCTGCTGCGTGGGGACACCGCGCTCCTCAGGGGGTGACGCGCCCAGCGACGGGGGGACACCACCGGCCGGGGGCGCTGGGGGTGACGCGCTCGGCGACAGGAGAACGCCGCCGGCCCCGGGCGCGGGGGGTGCCCCCACGCCGCGCGACGGCCACCAGCTCAGTTCCCCCAGGCGCGCCGTGATCGCCGGCACGAGCAGGCTGCGCACCACGAACGTGTCTACCAGCACCCCGAGCGCGACCGTCGCGCCCGCCTGGAAGAGGACCTGCAGCGGGGCAGTCGTCAGCGCCGCGAACGTCCCGGCCAGGATGATCCCCGCCGAGGTGATCACCGCGCCGGTGCGCGCCGAGGCGAAGCGGATCCCGGCACGCATCTCGCGCGAGGCGCTCTCCTCGCGAACGCGGCTCATCAGGAAGATGTTGTAGTCGGAGCCCAGCGCGACGAGCAGGACGAACACCATGAGCGGAATGAAGTAGTTCATGCCCGGCTGACCCAGGACATCCTGGAACAGCACGCCCGCCAGGCCGACGCTCGCGCCGTACGACAGGAGCACGGTGAGGACCAGGTACAGCGGGGCCACCAGGCTCCGCAGCAGCAGCGCCAGCACGACGAACACGCCCGCCACGGTGATCGCACCGACCCGCTGGAAGTCCTCGTTCATCATCGTCTGGACATCGGCGAACTCGGCCGTGACGCCTCCCACGTACGTCCGCGTGCCGGAGCCGTAGGCGGCGACCTCCGTTCCCATCGCGTCGCGGACCGCGTGCACCGTCTGAAACGCGGCGGTCGCGTACGGGTCATCCGCGGTGATGACGTAGAGCCGGGCGACGTCCCGCGGCGAAGAGAGGTACGCGGACGCCGCCTGCGCCGCGGCCTGGCCCGCGCTGCCCGGCAGGCCGAGCGGCAGGAAGTAGTCATCGGGGCGCGAACGGAACGCACCCGCCAGGCTGTCGAGCTCGGTCCCGATACGGGCCGCCGTCGTCGCGATCTGCCGCTGCAGCGCCTGCGACTGCGGCGACGCCGGCAGGCCGGCACGTGCAGCCGCCCGGACCTGGTCGAGCTGCGCGCCGAAGGCCGCCAGGTCATCCGTCGCGCCGGTGAGGCTCGCGTCGCCTGCGGGGCCCGGGAAGGCGGGTCCGAGCGCTGCGAGGTAATCGCTCGCCGCCTGGATCGAGGCCGTCATGTCGGGCCCCAGGAGCGTCGCCAGGTCCCCGTCGGCGGGCGAGGCGAAGCCCTTCGCCATCGACGCGAGCTGCGATGACGGGCGGAGCGAGGCGGGCGTCGTCCCGTCCGCCCCCGGCGCAACCAGGCTGCGCACGCTCTGCACGCCCGGCGTGGCGGCCAGGGCCGCCGTCGTCCGGTGCAGACGGGCCAGCCCCACCGGCGTGGCGAGATCGGTCCCCGCGGGGGCCTGGACCAGCACGTCGACCGGCAGCATCTGGCCTTTGTCGAAGTGCGCCGACACCACGTCGAAACCCTGCCGCGCATCGGATGTCGCGGGGAGCTCCGCAAGGATGTCGAAGCTGCTGCGCAGCTGCAGCAGGGAGAACAGCGGCACCGCCATCACGGCCAGCACGACGAGCGCGACGATCCCGGGCCGCTGCGTGATGTGCCGCGCCAGGGCAGCCCAGAACCCGCCCTCGGCGCGCTGCTCACCCAGTGTCTCGTGCCGGGGCCAGAACAGGTAGTGGCCGAACGTGGCGAGCAGCGCCGGAGCCAGCGTGAGGCCGGCAAGCAACGTCACGACGATCGCCAGCGCGAGCGCCGGCCCCGTCGTCTGGATCATCACGAACTGCCCGGTCGACATGGCGCCCAGACCGACGACGACGGTCGCCGCGCTCGCCGTGATCACCGCGCCGATCCGACGCACCGTCTGCTCCGTCGCGGCGGGCCAGCTCGCCCGGCCGAGCTCCTCGCGGAAGCGCGAGATCAGGAAGATCGTGTAGTCCGTCCCGACCCCGAAGACGAGCACGACCGCGAACGCATCGAGCAGCGTCGAGATCTTCCATCCGGCCTGCCCCAGGTAGCCCAGCAGGCCCCGCGAGACGAGATACGCGGCCCCGATGGTGCACAGCGGGACCATCGCGGCGAGCGGCGCGCGGTAGATCAGGAGCAGCACCGCGATCACCAGCACGACGGTGACGATGGTGGTGCGGTCGGTGCCGGCGAGGACGGCCGAGAGGTAGTCGCGCCCGATCCCGGCAGGCCCGGTCACGTGAGCCGCAAGGCCGGCGGGGGCAGACGCCGCCAGGTGTGTGCGGAGCGCATCGACCGCCGCGTTCGCGTCGGCCTCGAAACCGGCCACGGAGAGGTTCACCTGGGCCAGCTCCGTCGAGCCGTCCGTGCTCGTGAGGAGCGACGCCAGCTGCGGGTCGCCTTCGGCCGTCACGACGCCCGTCACCACGCGGCGCATCGCTTCCGGCGCGCCAGGGCCGCTGGCCCACGCCGCAACCTGCCCCACGTACGCGTGGTCGGCGGCGGTCAGCTTCGGCGTGCGCGAGAAGACGAGCGTCGCGGACCCCGGCGCCGACTCGTCCGGAAAGGCGGTCGCGAGCAGGTCCTGCGCCTGCACGGATTCCGCTCCGGCGGGGAGAAAGGACGTCTCATCGGCGGAGCCGACCGATGACAGGGAGGGCGCGAACAGCGCGGCGGCGGCCGCCAGCCCCACCCAGGCGACGATGACGGCGAAGCGCAGCCGTACGACGGCCCGCCCGAGACGCGCGAACATGCCCGCGGCCCTCCGCAGTCGGGGACACGAGTGTGGCCCGGATGGACCCCGCTACGGTCGCCGGAAGCCGGGGAGCGTGTCAACCGCCGTATGGGCCGCTGGGGGGCGGCGGATGGGCCGTTCGAACCGGGCCGCCTGACGCACCCGGCGCGCAGCCGTCCCTCAGGCGCTGGCGCCCTCGCGAGCGAGGAACTCGGTGTAGTTCGTCTCATCCACGCCCTTGTCCACCTGCGCCTTGGTCAGCAGCAGGGGCAGCCGGCCCTCGCGGATCGTCTCCTCGGTGATGATGCACTTGCGCACGTCGGTGCGCTCCGGGATGTCGAACATCACCTCGAGGAGCGCCTCCTCGACGATCGAGCGCAGGGCGCGCGCACCGGTCTTGCGCTTGAGGGCGACCTCGGCGGCGGCCTCGAGCGCCTGCGGCGTGAAGACGAGTTCCACCTTGTCGAGCGAAAGGAACTTCTGGAACTGCTTCGTCACGGCGTTCTTCGGCTCGGTGAGCACGCGGACCAGGTCCGACTGCGTGAGCGCCGAAAGCGTGACGATCACCGGGAGACGACCCACGAACTCCGGGATCAGCCCGAACTTCAGGAGATCCTCCGGCATCAGCCGATCGAGAATCCGCTCCCGCTCCACCTTGCTGACGTGCGCCTCCGAGCCGAAACCGATCGAGCGGCGCCCCACGCGCTCTTCGACGATCTTCTCGAGCCCCTCGAAGGCCCCACCGCAGATGAAGAGGATGTTCGTCGTGTCGATCTGGATGAAGTCCTGGTGCGGGTGCTTCCGCCCGCCCTGGGGCGGCACGTTGGCGACCGTCCCCTCCAGGATCTTGAGCAGCGCCTGCTGCACCCCCTCCCCCGACACATCTCGCGTGATCGAGGGGTTGTCGGCCTTGCGGGCGATCTTGTCGATCTCGTCGATGTAGATGATCCCGCGCTGGGCGCGCTGCACATCGAAATCGGCCGCCTGGATGAGGCGGAGCAGGATGTTCTCGACATCCTCGCCGACGTATCCGGCCTCGGTCAGGCTGGTCGCGTCGGCGATGCAGAAGGGCACGTCCAGGATCCGCGCGAGCGTCTGCGCGAGCAGCGTCTTGCCCGAGCCGGTGGGACCGACGAGCAGGACGTTCGACTTCTGCAGCTCGACGTCATCGACCTGGTGGCCGGCGTTCACCCGCTTGTAGTGGTTGTAGACGGCGACCGACAGGACCTTCTTCGCCCGCTCCTGGCTGATGACGTACTGATCGAGGGCGAGCTTGATCTGGCTCGGGCTGGGCAGCTTTGCCGCCTGCGGCTTGGCGCGCGGCGCCTCGAGGAGCTCCTCCTCGATGATCTCCTGACACAGGTTGATGCACTCATCGCAGATGTAGACGCCCTGGCCCGCGATGAGCTTGCGAACCTGGTCCTGGCTCTTGCCACAGAAGCTGCAGCGGTAGGGGACCTTGGTGCTCTTGCTGGGTGGCGTGGCCATCACATCACCCCCCTTCTGCGACGACCCGCCGCCGTCCTCGTCATCCGCCCTTGCCCTCCGAGCTGGCCTTCTTCGTTTCCGCCTCGGCCTGCCGTGGGGCAGCCCCTGCAGGCTCGCTCCGGCCGGCCTCCGCCGCCCGCGCCTGTGCGATCAACGACGCGCCACGGGTGGCGTAGACCTCATCGATGATGCCATAGTCGCGCGCCTGCTCGGGCGCCATGAAGTAGTCCCTTTGGGTATCGGCGATGATCTTCTCGAGCGATTGGCCGGTGTGGTGAGCGAGGATGCGGTGGTTCGCGTTGACCAGCTCCTCCATCTCCTTCACCTGGATCATCACGTCCGGCGTGTTGCCGCGAAAGGCCCCCGAGCCCTGGTGGATCATGATCCGGCTGTTCGGCAGCGCGTAGCGCTTGCCCTTGGCGCCGGCGGAGAGCAGCACCGCCGCCATGCTCGCCGCCATGCCGATGCAGATCGTGCTGACCGGCGCGCGCAGGTACTGCATCGTGTCGTAGATCGCCAGCCCAGCCGTGATCACCCCTCCCGGCGAGTTGATGTACAGACTGATGTCCTTCTCCGGATCCTCGGACTCCAGGAAGAGCAGCTGGGCGATGATCAGGTTGGCGTTGTGGTCCTCGATCTCGTCGCCCAGGAAGATGATCCGGTCCCGCAACAGGCGGCTGTAGATATCGTAGGCCCGCTCGCCGCGGCTGGTCGATTCGATCACCATGGGCACTACCATCGATCGCACCTCCTGCGCGGCGCGGAGCGCCGCCGAGCCCCCCACGCTGCGTGTCATGCGCGGACCTCCTCATCCGCCGGCGCGTCTGCCGGCCTGTCGGTTCCCGGATCCGCCGTGGCGGCCGCAGGTGTGGAGGCCGCGGCAACGGCCGGCGATTCCCCCTCCGCGGATGGCACCCCGTCCTCCAGGTGCGGCAGCGGCCCCACTTCCGGGTGCGCCGCGAGCCAGCGGTCCACGAGCTGCTCGACGAGCTGCGTGCGCCGCATCGAGGACCGCAGGTACGAGCGCCCGCGGTCGGAGTCGAAATAGCCCACCATCCGGGGGCTGTCGCGGTACCGGTCGCGCAGCCGCTGCACCTCGGCCTCCACCGCGCCGTCGTCGAGCTCCACGCCCTCCTGCTCGGCGATCGCGGAAAGCACGAGCAGCACCTTCACGCGGTGCTCCGCGGGCTCCCGATAGTCGGCGTGGATCGCGGCGTCGTCCCGGCCGGTCGCCTTCAGGTACTCCTCGTACGGGATCCCCTGCTCTGTGAGGCGGTTGCGCAGCTCATCGTGCATCACCTCGACCTCCTGCTCGATCAGGTAGTCGGGCACCTCGAGGGTCGCATTCCCCACGGCATACTCGATGATGCGGTCCGAGAACTCGTGGCGCGCACGATCGAGCCCGT